>JAGLPR010000242.1 GCA_023137255.1 Bacteroidales bacterium
GTCCGATTTCCCGAATGCGCTTCTGGGAATTGTACAATGTCAGACCGAACAAGCCCAGTGAGGCGATAAATATGGCCAGCATAGAGAAGATCATGGTGATGGCACCGGTACGCTTCTCCTCGGCATAGTAGGTATTGAGTTTCTCATCCAGGAAGAAGTATTGCAAGGGTTCATCGCCGGTAAACTCCTGCCATTTATCCTCTATGTGTTTTAATCCCGCTTCGATGTTATTCTTCCCGGCCGCAAGCCTCAGGGTCAGGTATCCTGCCTGGAAAGACTCGGATTTTAATATGATTGCCTGAGGAGCAATCTCTTGTTTCAGACTCAGGAAATGATGGTCCTTCACCACCCCGATAATCCTTAATTCCTGATCCAAACCCTCGGGATTATAGTTAATTAAGCTTTGATTTAAGGGGTCTTCGAGATTGTAATTTCTTACGGCCGCTTCATTGACCAGGCAGGCCGAGGAGTCCATGGAATATTCTTCCGAGAAGAATCGGCTATCGGGTGTGGCCAGGTCAAAGCGGAAGGTTTCCATGAAATCTTCATCGGTATAATAGATGTAGAATAAGCCCGTTTCCTCAGGGGGTCTGCCCTTAATACCGAGGATACTATTGCTGTTGAAGGTTCCCAGATATGCCGTGGAATTGCTGGCTGAGGATATGGATGTATGATTGGTCAGTTCCTCCCTGAATGAACTGGTCTGATCTCCCAGGGGAAATAGACGTTCCAGTACCACCAGTTGCTCCTTGTCAAATCCCAGGTCCTTATTGGTCATGTATCTGAACTGCCAGTATATGACCAGGGTTCCTGCAATGATGATGATCGAAATGGAAAACTGAATAATCACCAGCACATTTCTAATCCAGGTGGTTCCATTCTTGGTACTGGCGTTCCCCTTAAGGGCAAAAATCGGTCTGAATGAAGCCAGTACGAATGCTGGATAACTCCCGCTGAGCAGGCCGACCAGAATGGCAAGAACAATGAAAGAAGGTATCATATACCAGTTAAAAATATCACCTCCATGCAGGGTAAGTCCTACCAGCCTATTGAAAGGGCTTAACAATATGAACACCAGAATAATAGCTATCAATAAGGAAATAATACTCAGGAATACGCTTTCAAAAAGGAACTGCCTGATCAATTGTTTTCGTCCGGATCCAACCACTTTTCTGAGACTCACTTCCTTGGCCCGGCTTAATGACCGGGCGGTGCTCAGGTTCATAAAATTGATGGAGGCTATAATCAGCACAAAAAATGCGATGAGTCCGAAAATCATTAGGTAGGTTCTGTTTCCAATGGGTCTGAATCCAAGATCATTCGGGACCAGGATTTCCTGATCCAGGTGTATTTTCATAAGAGGCTGGGTGAAAACTCCATACCTGCCTCCTGCCTCCATGAATTCTTCGGGCGATACTCCCATAAACTGAATAAGCTGATCCCTGATTTTCTCGATTAGTATTTCGTTAATTTTAATGTCCAGTTTAGCCTGGTCGGCTCCGGGGCGAACAAGAATATAGGTTTGCATGTAATTGTTCAACCAGATGGGAGTTCGGCTTTCCGGATCAGTGGAATAGGAACAGATAAAATCATAAAAGAAATGAGATGCTCTTGGAGCATTCTCCACCACACCGGTAACACGATAAAGGGTGGAATCATTGTTCATGTACAGGGTTTTACCAATAGGACTCCCTTCCGGAAAATACTGTACCACCTTGGATTCAGAAAGCAGGATCGTATTGGGTTCATCCAGGCAGGTGGCCGGATCACCCTCCAGCAAATCAATGGTAAACACTTCAAAGAAGGTGGAATCTGTATACATGATGTGATTCTCCAGGTACTTGTTTGCCGGATCACTCCACAACAAGCGGTTGTCAGCAAAAACAAACCTGCAGAAATTCTCAATCTCCGGGATCTCCTCATGAAACCCAGGTCCATAAGCAGGGCTGTTCCAGGCGCCTTTAACCTCCTGCCCGGCTACTTTTCCATCCAGATAGAGCCGGTAGATATCGGCCGAGCGCTCATGGAAGCGGTCGTAGCTGGTCTCACTGATGATGTACAGGATAATAAATATGGCACTGGCCAGTCCGATTGCCAGTCCCGCTATATTAATGGCATTGAACGCTTTGTTCTTACTAATGCTCCGGATGGTAACCCGTATGAAGTTTTTCCACATGATATCTCGATTTGATTTATTCGTAATGCAGCGCAATGGCCGGGTTGGTGCGCGCTGCTTTGAGTGAGGTGACGGTCACCGTCACCATGGCAATGATGAT
>JAGLPR010000243.1 GCA_023137255.1 Bacteroidales bacterium
ATTGTAGGGGAAATCCCTGAGCCAGTCCATCATCATAAAGTAGGCCACAGGCATGGCAATCACAATGGAAATTCCCACCGCATAGAATACGCTTTTGGAAATTGACTTCACGATATTTGATTCTGTAGCGCCCATCACCTTTCGGATTCCAATCTCTCTGATGCGTTTCTGAGAGTTATACAGGGTCAATCCAAAGAGTCCTAGAGAAGCAATGAATATGGCCAGGATGGAGAAGATCATAGTGATGGCGCCTGTGCGTTTTTCCTCCGCATAATAGTTATTCAGTTCTTCGTCCAGGAAAAAATACTCCAGGGGTTGATCGTTGGCAAATTCTCTCCATTTGTTATCGATGTGCTTTAGTCCGGCTTCAATGTTCTCCTTTCCACCTGCAAGGCGTAAGCTAATGTACCCACCTGATTCCTCTGATTTTAGCACAATCACCTGTGCCGTTATTTCTTGCTTCACACTTGAAAAATGATGGTCCTTGACCACTCCTATAATCCTTAACTCATTGGTAAAATTCCCCTGTGGCTCAAGCAAAACCTGATTAAGCGGATCTTCCAGCTTATACTTTCTCACTGCAGCTTCATTGACCAGGCAGGCAGATGAATCTGAACCATACTCTTCCGAAAGGTAACGGCTTTCCGGAGTGGCCAGCTCAAATTTGTAGGTCTCCATAAAATCCTCATCTGTCCTGTAAACAGCAAAAATCGGGCTTTCCTCAATGGGTCTGCCTTTGATGCCATAGGTGCTGGTATTGTTGACAGTTCCAAGGTAAGTTGTGGAATTGGTGGCTGTAAGAATGGAGGTGTGAGCCTTCAGTTCATCCATGAAAACGGAAACCTGGTTCTCCAGCGGACCGGTCCGGTCTATAACCACCAGCTGCTCCTTATCAAATCCCAGGTCCTTCCTGGTCATATACCTGAATTGCCAGTAGATCACCAGGGTACCCGCAATGATGATCATCGATATGGAGAACTGAACGATCACCAGGACATTTCTCAAAACCGTGGTTCCATTCCTGACAGAAGCATTGCCTTTCAGAGCAAAAATGGGTCTGAACGATGCCAGCACAAACGAAGGATAGCTACCGCTGAGCAAGCCCACAAGGATGGAGAGAAGGATAAATGAAGGGATCATATACCATCTGAAAATATCTCCGAATTCCAGGTTCAAACCCGCCAGCCGGTTAAAGGGATTCAACAGGACAACGACCAGGATGAGTGCGATGATCAGTGACATAAAACTGAGGAAAACGCTTTCAAACAGGAATTGCTGGATCAGTTGTTTGCGGTCCGAGCCCACCACTTTTCGAAGACTCACCTCTTTGGCGCGACCCAAAGACCGGGCAGTACTGAGATTCATAAAATTGATGGAGGCAATCACCAGTACAAAGAAAGCGATGACACCAAAAATCACCAGGTAGGTGCGGTTTCCAATGGGACGAAATCCGATATCACTGGGGATTTCTATCTCCTTATCCAGATGAATATCCAGTAGAGGCTGAACGAACAAACCATACCTGTTTCCTGACTCAAAAAATTCCTCAGGGGTAACTCCCATAAACTGTTGCAGCTGGGGCCTGATATTCTCTATTAAAGAGGCATTAATCTTATCCTCCAGCGCTTTCTGATCGGTTTCGGGCCTGACCAGAAAATAGGTTTGCATCCACATGCTGAACCAGTTGACTGACCGGCTCCTATCATCAGAAGAGTAGGAGCCGATAAAATCATAAAAGAATTGGGAGTTCACCGGAGCGTCCTCCACCACCCCGGTCACCCGGAAAAGGGTGGAATCATTGTTCATGGCAATGGACTTTCCTATGGGATTCCCCTCGGGAAAATACTGGTCCAGTTTCGATGCTGTAATTAAGATGGTATTGGGTTCATCCAGGCAGGTGAAAGGATCGCCCTCCAGCAGATCAATGGTAAATACCTCGAAAAAGGTTGAATCGGCATACATGATATGTCCTTCCAGGTACTTATTATCGGGATTGGCCCACATCAGGCGGTTCCTGGCAAAATCAAACCTGCAGAATTTTTCAATCTCGGGGATCTCTTCATGTAATGTAGGCCCCATGATGGGGGCGTTCGCTGCAGCAATAATTTCCGATCCCGCCATTTTTCCATCCAAATAGAGCCTGTATATATCTGCCGATCGCTCATTGAAACGATCATAGCCTGTCTCGCTTATAATATAAAGGATGATAAAGATGGCACTGGCCAGTCCAATGGCCAGTCCCGATATATTGATCACATTAAACGCTTTGTTCTTATTAATGCTGCGGATCGTAACTCTAATGAAATTCTTCCACATGGCAGTTTAGTTAACAAGATTTAGTCGCTGTTCTCTGCTATTCGTAATACAGTGCCAAAGCAGGATTGATGCGTGCTGCCTTCAGCGAGGTGATAGTGACCGTCACCATGGCTATGATAATGGACAGCAGTGCAGCTATCGCAAATAACAGGGGCTGGAATCCCATGTTGTATGGGAAATCTCTCAACCAGTCCTGCATCATAAAATAAGCCACCGGCATGGCAATCAATATGGAGATGCCCACCGCATATACCACGCTCTTTGAAATCACTGCAATGACATCTCTCTCAGTGGCCCCAAGCACTTTCCTGAGTCCGATTTCCCGAATGCGCTTCTG
>JAGLPR010000244.1 GCA_023137255.1 Bacteroidales bacterium
TCATGTGATATTAAACATAATTGATTTAAAAAACTTTCAATGTAGTTTTCTGATCAGATTCAGGGAGAGTACAGCAAGGAGCGGGATGAACCAGATTATTTTGGTTCCAAGCCGGTCAATCGCATTGGCAAAAGTGCCACAGGTCCAGGCGTTGATCAGAATACCAAGGAGGACCATTGTACAGATGGCAGTGAACAGGTGATCCGGGGGGACTTTTCTGGTTTTGGCAAACAGAAGAACCAGGCTCAGCAGAGAGGCGGCCACCACCACCTGATGAAGCCTGATAATCCATGGAAGGTTTACCAGGGAGCTTTGGTTTTGCCTGGATGTTTCATAAGCGTTCAACTCATGGGGGACAAACAGCCCCATTCTCTCATGCAGCTTTGTACCCTCCGGGAAGGAGCCGTTGCCGTCGCCTATATTAAACCTGACCAGCTGACTTGCTGTAGCTTTCAGGGATTCCCTGATGTGGATGGCAATGAACCTGGGGGAGGTAAAGGTCGCTTTAATGATCTGGTTGAACTCCTGTTTTGTCTCCTTTCTTCCTCCCATCTTCTGTAAAGGACCCGATTCAACCCACAGAAATTGCCACGCAAATTCAGGAAGTGAATCTTTGTATGCACAGAGTTTGTAATCTTTAGTGGCGCAGTTTTCATCAAGATATTGTTTTACAATCCCGTGCTCCACAAAGGCTGCCATCAAAAAAATGTGTCTCGATTTTGACAGGGCAGATCCGGTTATGAAAATGGTTGCCAGCGAAAGGGTCAACAGAATGATCATTGGACTGATCTTTAAGACACTTTTAAGTTTAAGCAACTTCACCTCTCTTGCGATTAAAACGGTGGTTAGGAAGGCCACATTAAAAGCGATATGAGACAGATGCATGGCAGCAGAAAGAAAAAACAGCAGGTAGAGAAACAGTTGTTCTCTCCGTGATAATCGTCCGGTAATTAATAGTATTGCGGTGAGGAACATGATGGGTGTGAAAATGTCAGGCATGAGCTGGCTGGCGGTCCAGGATATACCGGTGAGCAGTGAGAGCGAAAGCACAATCACGAATCCATAAAAGTACCAGGTTCTGCTCTCAGTCAGAATTTCACGTACCAGGCGAAAAATAAGGTATGCCAGCAGCAGACACTGCAAGCCAATCACCGTCCACAAAGTCAATCCATTCAGGCTGCTGATACGCAGGAACAGTCCGTATGTTAGTGGCCGGTCAAAAGGCATCTCAAGGGTGAATCCCGAATCGAGGTAGGTGGCGGTGTCAGAGTAAACCAGGGGGTATCCGTTGAACACGGCAGGGATCATTAACGACACTGCAGCTCCAAAAAGAAACAGGTGACTTTTCAGCCTGGCATTCATGTGGAGGTCAGTTTCTGGAAATCGCCACCAGAGGGATTCTGGAATACGCGGAGGCCGAATTCGGGCATAATGGCCAGGATGTGGTCAAAAATATCGGCCTGGATTGCTTCATAACTGGCCCATGCCTGGTCGTTGCTGAAGACATAGATCTCTATGGGCAGCCCTTTGTCGGTAGGCTGAAGGTGCCTCACCAGGAAGGTCATATCCTTGTGAATTTTCGGATGGTTATGCAGGTACTCTTCCAGGTATTTCCGGAAGGTGCCCAGGTTGGTCATTTTCCGGCCATTGGTCACCGTTTCTTCATCCAGACGAAGGGAGTTGTTGAATTCTGCAAGCTCCTTCTCTTTCAGGTTGATGTACTCCTTCAGCAGGTGGAACTTCCTGAATTTCTCGATCTGATCACTATCGAGGAACCCCACACTGTTCATATCGATGTTGAGGGAACGCTTGATTCTTCGTCCGCCCGAATCCTCCATTCCTTTCCAGTTATTGAAAGATTCAGATACCAGGGCGTAGGTGGGGATGGTGGCAATGGTTTTGTCCCAGTTCTGTACCTTCACCGTATTCAGACTGATATCGATCACATCCCCGTCAGCATTGTATTTGGGCATGGAGATCCAGTCGCCCACATTGACCATTTTGTTGGCCGAAAGCTGGATGCTGGCCACAAAGCCCAGGATGGTGTCCTTAAAGACCAGCATCAGGACCGCTGCCATGGCTCCCAGGCCTGCGAGCAGGACACTCGGAGCCTTATCACTGAAGATGGAGATGATCATGATCACGGCCACAAAGTAGAATATGATCTTCACCACCTGTACAAACCCTTTAATGTTCCTGCCCGAAGAAATAGGTAGTTTCTGGTAGATCTCATGCAGTGCATTTAGAAAGGCATCAATCACCATCAGGACCACGATGACCATGTAGGCCTGGGCTAGGTTTCCCAGGAATTTGACCAGTGTGGCTGCATCGAAAAGGTATTGAAGGGAAGCAAAGACAATCCATGCCGGGGCCAGGTGGGCCAGGCGGTTAAATACTTTTCGCCTCACAAATACATCGTCCCAGTCGTTTTTTGACCGTTTAGCCATCTTTTTGATGGACCCAATGATGATTTTTCTCACAATAAAATCGGCCAGGATAGCCAGTCCTATTGTGATTAAAATGATGCTTGCGTTTTCGATAAAAACCACCAGACCCTCCGACATACCAGTACCGGTCAGTAGTTCGTTGTACCATTCAATCCAGCGTTCAATCATGATTTACCCGTTTAAAATTCTTATACTAAATTATCAATATTAAATCAGGAATACCTCTTAACTTGCGATGATTCAAACATCCTAACTAAATAAACTATGAAATACCTTTTTGCAATTCTGATTTGTCTTTCACTTTCAGCCATCTCTCCGGCTCAGGATGCTTCCCTGCCCCAGGAATTAGACTCCTGGTTTTCAGAGGGTGTAATACGGTTGGATGTGATATTTTCAGGAAAAGCTGATGAAACTTCCTATGCTTTGTCAGGGGTAAAAAGAGAACAGCATTACAGCGGACCGCACAGCAAGCTGGTGGACCCGTTCGATTACGGCGATCATAAGTTCGTGGTCAGGGATGCGGTATCGGGAGCACCCATTTTCAGTTACAGTTACTGCACCCTCTACAGCGAGTGGCAGACCACCACCGAGGCTCAGAGTGTGAGAAGAGCCTACCCGCATGTACTTCGGTTTCCCTGGCCAAAGAGTGAGGTGACCGTGGAGATCCATGACCGCGACAAGGTGGGTGAGTTTCAAAAGAGCTGGTCGGTCCATATAGATCCTGCTTCCATCTTTTGTGATCCGGGGAATCCGCTGGTATACGAAACTGTCGACCTGGAGATCCATGGTGATGCCTCGGAGAAGGTCGATATTTTGTTTGTGGCTGAAGGCTACACCGAAGCAGAGATGGAGAAGTTTCTGAAGGATGCCGAACGCTCGGCCGGCTATATTTTTTCGGAGGAACCCTTTAAAAGTCATAGAGAGGAGTTCAACATCAGGGCGGTCAAATCGGCCAGCAGAGATTCAGGTACAGATATTCCCGGTGAAGGGATATGGAAAAATACAGTAGTAAATTCATCATTCTACACCTTTGGCATTGAGAGGTATATGACCACAATGGATTTCAAATCGGTCTGTGATGTGGCAGCCAATGCGCACTATGACCAGATATATATACTGGTAAATACAGATAAATACGGTGGTGGAGGCATCTACAACCACTATAGCATTTCCGCTGCCGATAATGAGGCGTCACGTGCTGTGGTGATTCACGAATTCGGGCATGCCTTTGGGGGACTCGCCGATGAATATTTCAACTCTTCCGTGGCCTACAACGACTTTTTTCCCCTGGAGGTAGAGCCCTGGAACCCCAACCTGACCACCCTGGTCGATTTTGACTCCAAGTGGAAGGATATGGTGGGGGAGGAGATCCCTGTTCCTACTCCCGGGGAGGCTAAATTCCAGGAGCTTGTGGGTGTTTACGAAGGTGGAGGATATGTGGCAAAAGGGGTATTCAGACCCATGATCGACTGCAGGATGCATACCAATGATGCGGTCTTCTGTCCGGTCTGTTCCAAAGCGCTGAAGAAGATGATTGCCCATTCCACAGGAGAGTAAACAATTCTTTTTTATTACTTAACCTAATTGGAGGAGTGACATAATTTTTATATTTGTCGTTCAGCAATTTGCAACCCGTTCCAGTGAAAAGGCTGTTGGATGAAGATATATTAGCCGGACTCAGAAAACGAGACAATCGTGTTCTGCAGTACATCTATAAGAACAGCTATAACCCTGTGAGGCAGCTGGTACTTCATAATGCTGGTTCCGAGAGCGATGCCGAGGATATCTTCCAGGAAGCTCTGATCGTGATTTTCAAGAAGTTAAAGGATGAGCAGGATTTTGAACTCAATGCAGCCTTCTCCACCTATCTCTACTCCATTGCCCGCTTGCTCTGGCTGAAACATCTGCGCAATATTAAGAAGATTGAGATCGATCCGTTGAACAGAGACATGGAGGAACGGATCGAGTTTGAAGAGCCGTCGCCGGTGCAGGACAAGGACCTGCGAATGGCCATCTACCAGCGTACACTGTTGAAAATTCCGGAGGACTGCCAGAAAATACTCCAGCTTACCGCTCAGGATCTCACCTCCTCAGAAATTGCAGAACAACTGGGATTCCGAAGCGAGGGTTATGTTCGCAAGCGCCGTCATTTCTGCAAGGAGTACCTGATCAACAAGGTCAAGGAGGATCCCGACTACCAGGCCATGTTTATCGATTAAGAGAAAATACATCATATTCAATCCAGAGTAACTTTATATTCCGGATTTAGAGAGGGCATCTGTGCATTGTTCTCTATCCGCCATGATTGCAGCTTCTGGCGCAGCTCTTCGGCTTTGCCGGAAAGCTCAGAAGCCAGATTGTGCGATTCGCTCAAGTCCTCTTTCAGGTTATACAGCTCCACCTCACCCGTCTCAAAGTACTCGATCAGTTTATAATCTCCCTCCCTGATTACCCCTCCGGGCATCCCTATGTGATAATGGGGGTAGTGCCAGTAAAGGGTTTCGCGATCAATGGTTTCAGAATGTAAGAGGTGGGACAGCAAACAGGTACCCTCAATTTCATGATTGATGCTTACTCCGGCCACCTCAGCAAGGGTGGGATATAGGTCTGTACTGATAATGATCTCCCCGGATGTGCGGTTCCCATCAATGCTTCCTGGCCACCAGATAATGGCAGGGATCCTCAGGCCGCCCTCATAAAGAGTCCCCTTACCCTCGCGAAGGGGGTGGTTCCATGAGGCTCTGATATATCGCATATCCTGTTTGCCCCTCAGAAGAAGGCCTCCGTTATCGGAAGTAAATACCACCAGGGTATTTTCCGACAGGTCATTTTCTTCCAGGAACTGAATGATCCGGCCCACATTCTCATCCACCGCTTCGGTCATGGCCAGGAAATGGGGATTTCTGAGGATGGAATCGTTCCGATGAGGGGCCAGTTTCGCTTCATATTTTTTAACCAGGTCGGGCCTGCCCTCCAGGGGGGTATGCACATTGTAGAACGGGAGGTAGAGAAAGAAAGGTTCCTCCCTTTCCTCACCCATAAACCGGATCGCTTCATTGGTGAGCCGGTCGGTAAGGTAGAGACTGTCGCCTGTGAGTTTCAAGGGGGTAATGGTGTCGATGCGACCCTCCCGGGTATAGGGATAGTAGTAGGAGGGGGGACTTCCCTTTCGGTATCCGGCCACATTCAGATCAAATCCCTGTTCGGTGGGCAAATATCCCTCTCCACCCAGGTGCCATTTACCAATGGACGCCGTTACATAACCCGCTTCTGACAGTTTTTCGGCAAGGGTGATCTCCTCCAGGGGCAATTGCTGATTGAACCGGGGGACCACGAACTTCTCATTGGGCCGGGGACCATCCCGGTAATCCTGGTTGCCCGGAATCCAGTCGGTGATATTTACCACCACCGGATTTTTCCCGGTCATCAGTGAGGCCCTTGTGGGGGAGCAGACCGTGCAGGAGGCATAGGCCGTGGTGAAAAGGATTCCTTCAGAGGCCAACCGATCAATATTGGGGGTCTCCACCAGTTTGTTTCCATAACAGTGCAGGTCGGAATACCCCAGGTCGTCCACCACGATCAGGAGGATGTTAGGTGGATCCTGGTTCTGGCTGCATGAACAGAGGGAAATGATCAAAGAAAAAACTAGTAGAATACGCATGGCATATTGGTTAAAGTTACTAACCAGATTAAGTTAGTAATATTCAGCTATCCAGCCATTCAAACTGAAGGAAATCAGCACCTATTCATACCTCAGGCTGTCGGCCGGATTGATCCGGGATGCACGGAAAGTGTGGTAGAGCATGCTTCCATAAGCAATGGCCATGGTGATTCCAAAGGCTGCCAGATAGGGCCAGATTGAAAATTCGGCCTTGTAAGGGAACGACTGGAGCCATTGCCGATTCACAAAGTACACAGCGGGCCACGAAACCAGGTTGGCGATGACAACCAGGTGGATGAACTCTTTAGAAAACAGTTTTGAGATGGATACAAAATTGGCACCCAGGACCTTTCGTAGTCCCACTTCACGGGTCCTTAAGGAAGTGGTATAGGCAATCAGTCCATACAATCCGAGAGCTGCAATGATATTTACCAGGAAGGCTATATAGAGAATGATCTTTGACATAAGCCGCTCCTCCTCATACATGTCGTTGTGATATTCATCCACAAACTCATAGTCAAAGGCCTGATCGGGGAAGATGGCCAGGAACTCTTCCTGGATATAATCCCTGATGCCCGAAACATCAGAAGCGTTAAAACGAACCGATAAGCTTTGCCCGGTCTGCGCTTCATTATATAGCCTGAGCATCAACGGGGTGATGGTGTTGTGGACCGACAGGAAATGAAAGTCATCAATGATGCCCACAATGGTGGCCTGGTCCCCTACAATTCCCCCCCGGTAATCTCCGCTATAGCGCAACTTTTTTCCAATGGGATCTTCCATTCCTATCCTTGCAAGGGCAGCTTGGTTCAGGATTACCCGGTTGCCTGCAGCTTCAGTTCCTTGTTGCTTACCGGTAAACCCTGTCCCTTCGGCCAGCCTCATCTGGTAAATGTCCAGGTAGTGGTGATCTGTATAGTTCACATTCATTCTGATAAATTCATCTTCCTGTGCCCCATCCCAGGATACTCTGGTCCAGTTGGTCGATTCACACACAGGGTAATCGTGGACTGTGGATTCGACAATGCCAGTGTGACCGTAAAGGATCTCTTGCAAACGTTCAATTTTTACCATGGAGGTATCGGCGAATTCCACCCTGAGCACTCCTTCGGGATTGTATCCAAGGTCCTTATTCATCATAAAGTTAGCCTGCCTGAGCACCCCGAACATTCCTATAATTAGCGCGGTGGAAATGAAAAACTGGATCCCGATAAGTGTTTTTCTAAGCATTGGATTTTTGTTTCCCCTGGAAATCTGCTGATGCAGGAACTCGCTCGGTTGGGACCTGGAGATAAGCCATGCAGGGTAAGCCCCTGAAAGCAAGCCAGTGAGCAATCCTGCTCCCAGGATAAGCAACAACAGGGGATAATTGGACAGGTACTGGAAATCGAGCGACCGGTTTACAAGTTTATTAAACAGGGGAAGGAATGATTCAAAGAGTACAAATCCAATAAGGATGGCCAGCAGGGTCATCACCAGTGATTCTGACAGGTACTGGATGAGGAGGATTCGCTTGCTGGCTCCGTTCATTTTCCGGAGACATACCTCGCTGGCCCGGACCGTGGTATAAGCAATGGCCAGATTGGTGAAATTGATCCCTGCCATAAACAGAATGAAAATGGCCAGGGTCATCAGAATGTATAAATTCCGGATAGATGACCTGACAGCATAATCACTGGCTGCGTCTGAGTAGAGATGGATATCCAGCAAAGGACGGGCATAAAGTTCATTGCGTGTATCCTCCTGAAAGTGTTTGTTCAAGAGGTGTTTGATCTTCTTGTTGAACTCATCAATGTTATGTCCCTCCTCGAGCATAACATAGCATCTCACCCAGTTGTTCCACCAGGAGGTAAATATGTTCTGTCCGTTACCATATAAATAATTCAGTGTTTCTACAGATATAAGCGCGTCAAAATCGATGTGCGAGTTTTCCGGCACATCCTCAAGTACGGCAGTTATTTTCATAAGGGTGCCATTCGCATCATAGGATTTTCCAAGCACATCGGAAGTTCCATAAAGCTTCCTGGCAGTACTTTCGGTCAGGACCATGTTCATGGGCTCCCTGAGAGCTGTTTCGGGATCTCCGTGCATAAGTGGAAAGCTGAATGAAGTGAGGAAATTGTGCTCCACGAAAAGCAGGTTGCTGACAAAAGGATTCCCTTCCTCAGGGATCAGTTCCACCTCTTGCTCCACAAAACGCATGGATGCCTCCACTTCTGGAAAATCATTTTCTAAAACCTGCCATAGAGGTTCAGGGGTACCCACCATTTTTTCCATCCGGTTTCCTTCATCCATGATCTGCTCAATGCGGTAAATTCTATCGGCATTCTCATGAAACTTATCAAAGCTAAATTCGAACTGGATGTATAAGGCCAGTGCAATGAATACTGAGATGCCCAGGGCCAGTCCAAGAGTGTTAACCAGGGAGAATGATCTGTGACGTACCAGTACCCGGAATGAGGACTTAATGAAGCTTCTCCACATGATAGTTGTTTTCAAGGAGAAAGCAATTGGCATGCCAACATTGTTATAATCAGATAATCAGTAATGTATGACTATTCCGTCTTGAAAATATTTGTATATTTGTTTCATAATTGAACATTATTTGTTTCAAAAGCGAACAAAGCAGTTTCAATCATAGGACTTTATGCTGGGCGATTTATTGATAATCGACGATGATAATGCAGTGCTGGAATCGTTGGAATTGCTTCTCCGGAGCGAATCAAAGGGTGTGGTAACCCTGTCGGATCCCAAAAGGTTGAATGCGGTACTGGAGAGCCAATCTTTCGACTCTGTATTGCTCGATATGAATTTTACTGCGGGGCGAAATACCGGGAATGAAGGCATTTTCTGGCTGAGGGAGATACTGAAGTCAGATCCGGATCTATCGGTGATTATGATCACTGCTTACGGAGATGTGGACCTGGCGGTGAAAGCTATGAAGATAGGCGCTTTTGATTATGTTCAGAAACCATGGAAGAGTGAAAAGCTGATTTCTTCTCTGAATGCGGCCTGCCGGCTTACCTCTTCCAGAAGAAAGGTGAAGCAGCTGGAAGTCAGGAAAGAAGTGCTCCAGGAGGATGCTGCTAGACAGTACCCCGGGATTATTGGTCAGTCACTCCGGATCCGGGAGGTGCATCAGACCATTAGCAAAGTCGCAAAAACAGATACCACTGTGCTGATCCAGGGAGAGAATGGAACAGGAAAGGAATTGATTGCCTGGGAAATTCACAGGCAGTCAATTCGAAAAGGCCAGCTATTTGTTACCGTTGATCTGGGTTCCTTAAGTGCTACTCTGTTTGAAAGTGAGCTGTTCGGTCATAAAAAGGGAGCCTTCACCGATGCAAAGAATGACCGTACAGGACGGTTTGAGGCAGCCAGCGGGGGTACACTTTTCCTGGACGAGATCGGGAATGTACCTCTGCATCTTCAACCCAAACTTCTCTCGGTACTGCAGAAGGGGGAAATTGTCCCGGTAGGATCGCATAAAGCGGTTCCAGTGGATGTGCGGATTGTTTCGGCCACGAACCAGGATATTGAACAGATGGTAAACAAAGGGCTTTTCAGAGAGGATCTGTTCTACAGGATCAATACCATCAGGATCGAGTCTCCTGCACTTAGAGACAGGGGGGAGGACATTGGAGTGCTGGCCGGGCATTTCCTCGAGAGCTTCAGTAGGAAATACGGGAAACACAATTTACGCCTGAGTAACAAGGCACTTGAAAAACTCTACCGGCATCCATGGCCGGGCAACATCCGGGAACTACAACATGCCATGGAGAATGTGGTAATCATGTCTGAGACAGATACCATTCAACCCGAAGAGATTACCCTTTCCAATCACATGCGCATCGACGAATCGAGCCTGAACCTGGAGCATGTTGAACGAAACACCATTCGTAAGGCCCTTACGAAATACAGTGGAAATTATGCAAGCATTGCTTCTGAACTCGGAATCTCCCGCACCACTTTGTACCATAAAATAAGGAAATATGGTTTATAATAGTTTTCAAACCAGTATACTGACCAGGATCATTTTGCTAGTGGTTAATTTGATGGCCCTTTCTTATCTAATTATCCGGCAGGAACGTTTTTTTACTATCATTTTCCTGGCCCTTCTGGTCGTCATTCAGATCATCCTGTTGTTTCTCTACCTGAACAGAACCAATCGAAACCTGGCCAGGTTCTTATTGCTTCTAACCCATGAGGATACCTCTGTGATCCAGTGGAAGGAGAAAGTGGAAAAGACCTTTCGCGGACTTCATCACAGTTTCAGGAAGGTGAATGAAGAGATTAACCGGATCAGGATGGAGAAGGAGAAAGGGTCCATTCTGCTGGAAGGAATCATTCAGCACATGGAGGCCGGGATCATAGTCATGGATGAATCGGGCCTCATTGAAGTGATTAATGTTCCTGCAATGCAGGCTCTGGGGATAAACCGGCTTGAACACGTCGATGAACTGGATAGCCTTCAGGAAGGGATGTCAGGTCTTTTATCCGGTATGAGATTTGATTCAGGGAATGTGATAGCCTACCGGAGAGCCGGTCAGGAAGAGTCCCATTTACTTGTCAGGGTTTCTTTGTTGAAGCTGGAGGACCGGACCCTGAAGATTTATTCCATACAGGATATCAGGACTCAACTGGAAGCCAATGAGATAGAATCGTGGCAAAAGATGACCAGAGTGCTTTCCCACGAGATATCCAACTCAGTTACTCCCATATCTACCCTGGGCGATGGAATTCACATGAAGCTAAAGCAGGGTCGGTATGACAAAGGAGGCAGGTTGATCATTGGAAAAGATGCAGCAAAGGATCTTCTTCATGGCTCTGACTTAATCCAGCAGCGAAGCAATGCCCTGGTAGAGTTTATGGAGCACTATAAGAACTTTTCAAGGTTGCCTGATCCGGTACCGGGAAAGATTGTATTATCTGACTTTTTTGAAGCTCTTGAACTGTTGTTCAGGGAAGATATGAAGAAGGCAGGGATCAGGTTTGAATTCGAACTGGCCGATCCGACTCTTGCGATCCGTGGAGATCAGAATCTAATCGAACAGGCATTCATTAACCTGGTACGGAATTCTATAGAGGCACTGGAGGGTCGTAATGACGGCTTTGTACAGATCAAAGCAGCAAAACAACAGAACCTTCATGTAAGCCTGGAGGTCCATGACAACGGACCGGGTATTTCACCGGAGATACAGTCCCAGGTTTTCACACCGTTTTTTACCACCAAATCCGGAGGGACAGGGATCGGTATGAGCATCGTCAGGAAAATTGTGGTAATGAGTGGCGGCACCATCACCATCAATTCAGAATCCGGACACGGAACCGATGTGACAGTGAGCTTGTCTCTGTACTAAACCTGTGTTAAGATCTAGTTGATGGCGGGAATGATGTAGGTATTGAGCAGACGTTCCGGGGTGCTCCACTGGAGATCATCACCTTCCTCAAATCTGTTATTGAAAACCACCACAAGGTTGTGTTCAGGTACTATCATGATCCATTGTCCACCATAGCCAACAGCTGAGTAGAGCCCAAAATCACTTACCCAGAACTGGTATCCATAGTAGTTGTCCGGAATGTATTTTCTGGGCATATGTTTTTGTTGGGAGGTTTCTATCCAAGTTTCTGGGACGATCTGTTCCCCATCCCATTTTCCGTTTTTCAGGTAGAGGTAGCCGAACCTGGCCATGTCGCGTGGCGTCAAGCGCACCCCCGATCCGCCGAAAGCAATATCCTCATCATTTATGGGCCAGTAGTACTCATCAATGCCCAGTGGGGTGAGTAGATTTTGAAGGGCAAACGAATCGGTTCGGATCCCGGTCACCTCCTGCACCATTCCTGAAAGCACAAGCGAGATTCCCGAGTTATAACTGAACTCCTCACCCGGTGCATAAATGGTGGTCTGGTCAAGCACAAATCCTACCCTGTACCCGTCATCGGCCCATTGCCTGTAGGAGTTCCTGTCGTCGTCATAAGGAAAATCCATTTCATACCATTCCAACCCGGCACTCATGGTGAGCAGGTGATGCAGGCTGATGTTCTCTTTGTCTGCTGAAAGGTTTTGAAATTCATGATCCGAAAAGTACTCTGTCATCTTATCGTCCACACTCCTGATCAGGCCTCTCTCCAGTGCAATCCCAATCATGGCCGAGATAAGGCTTTTTGTGCAGGAATAGATGCGGTGAAGATCATCCTGACCATAATCGTCGGAATAGTATTGCTCCGCAACGATATACCCGTCTTTCACCACCAAAATGCTTTGGAACTCAATATGCATCTCCAGCAGCAACCTGATCTCTTCATTGAGCTCTTTCAGTTTTTTTGGATCCATCCCCACCTCTTCCGGATCACATTTTTTCCATGCTTCGGTGGGCCAGTAAGCTCCCTGGTAGTCACCGGTGGAGATGAAATCGGATGCAGGGAATATGGGATGGTCATCATACTTTTCACATCCCGATGAATGGGAGAGGAGCAGCATGGCGACCATCAGCAGGATGATATGTTTCAAAGTCTTCATGGTCTAGAACTGTATTCTGTAAGTTAGAAACAATAGAAAGGGATTCTGATACTCAGCATAGAAGTCATCGATGTTGTTATCCCAATATTCGGTACGCATGTTTTGGCGGTTCAGAACATTCAACAGATCCACAGTCCACTCGCCTGTGTACCTGGGTCGGTTTCTCCTGAATTTTATCATAAGATCGATCCGGAAATAATCCGACACCTTTTCGCTGAAACCATTGTCCCATAGTCTGACAGTGGACCGGGTGGCAATGGAGGCCTCTCTGTCGATGGGCAGATATCGCATTCCTCCTGCAAAGATATACCTGGAGCTGATCCCAAAGGTGTGCTGTTTGCCGCTCCCTATTTTGAACTCCTTACCGATGAGTCCGTTGGAAGCATAAGAACCATTGTACTTGCTATTGAGCAACTCTCCCAGTTTGTTTTCATATTTTGAATCATAGATGGTTCCATTTAACATAAAATGGAATCCATTGGTCATATACCTCTCCAGTGATACCTCGAACCCTGTGTTGTAACCCGAGCCATAGTTGGTGAGGATATTTCCTTCGAATCCAAAATCGAAGTTCTGAGTGGAAAAATAGGGAGGGAAGGGATAAGCAGGTATATCGTAAAGGTCCTGGTAATAGGCTTCAGTTTTCAGATGCATATGCTGACCCATCCTGTAATTGTACGCCAGTACATAGTGCCTCGCTTTTGATAACTCCAAATCCATGTTCGGATTGATCACAACGCCATCATGTAGCGTGAACTCGCCGGTATAGAGGGTCATAGACTCTTTCCTGCTGTGGATTCCGAAACCGGCGCTGATTGTATGCCGTGGATGTAAGTTCCACTGCAGTCCCAGCCGGGGTTCAACGGAAAAATTATTATTGAGGTAGAACTGGATAAAATGCATACCGGTGTTCACAGTAAATGTTTCGCCAATTCGATACCTCCAGTTTGCAAAAGCTTGCAGAGTTCCAGCGTGTTCAGAGCCATCCACATAAATGTGTTCGTAGTTCTGGATTTGATAAGCGGGGTTCACCGGATCGGAAAACCAGTTGAACAGGGTGTCGGAATACCAGCTCATGTGGGAATCGTTCCAAGCCATTTCATAAATGATACCGGCTTTCAGTTTATGCCTGTTACTGATTTTTCGGTTCACTACGAAGGAGCCCTTGGCCGTGTAGTCAGCAATGTTGGTAGTCCAGATCCGGTTGATGGGCGATTCTGCTGTCCCGATATTCACATCACTGTCCCAGGTGTAGGTCCTGCCCGAAACGGCAAGCACAGTTCGCAAATGGGTCTTTGGATTTACGGTGAGGCTATTGGTGATTCCTACTGTGGCCATGTCGGAATTCTGTTCATAACCGCTGGCTCCGGTTTCATGGCTAAGTCCCCCGATACCAAACAAGGTGAAAACTCCCAGCTTCTTTGTGGGGTGGTAGATTTTGAAAGATAGGTCCTGAAAATCTGGGACACTCTGCAGGTTTACCCCAAATTTCTGAATGATTTTCAGGGTACTGTAACGGTACTGTGCAATGTAGGTGGTGTTAGTTTTTTTATTTATGGGGCCCTCTATCATGGCTTCGGTTCCCAGCAGACCAATCTGGAAGGTTGTCTCATGCTTTTCGTTGTTGCCCGAACGCAAGCGAAGATCAAACACTCCGGACAGCGCATTGCCATATTCTGAAGGAAAGGCCCCGGTCAGGAAATCGGAATTTGCCAGCATGTTGTTACTAACCACATTGACCCCACCTCCTGAGGCACCTATGTCTGAAAAGTGATTCAGATTTGGAATCTCGATACCTTCCAGGCGCCATTGAAGGCCTTTGGGACTATTGCCACGGATCACAATGTGGTTCTGTCCGTCGTTGGTAGAGACCACACCCGGGAATGAAACCGCAGCACGTGAAATGTCTGATAGCGATCCCGGATAATTCTCAACCTCATAGGCGGAAAAACTTCTTCCACTCACCACCGACAATTCGTTGATGGGAAGCGATCTCTCTTTCCGGGATGTAATTTTCACCTCAGAGATGGCGTATACAGACTCCTCCATCTCCAGATTGGCCACAAACTCCTTTCCCGAAGTAACCTGGAAATTAGACAGGGTCTTCGATTCATATCCTATGTAGGAACACTGAATGTTGTGTCTCCCCACTTGAACATCATTAAATCTGAAGTATCCGCTCTCATCGGTAGTGGTCCCTTCTTCGGGCTCTTCTGATCCCAACAGAACATTGGCTCCCACCAGTGGCAGTTTCGTATCCAGATCGAGGATCCTGCCCTTTACAGTTTGCTTAGGTTTCTCTTTTGGTGGTTTCGATGGAGGGACAATAAGGATCTTATTTCCTTTTTCAACATAGGTAAGGGAATCATCCTTGAACATATCCTCCAGGTGTTCCCGCACACTTCTTTTCCCCTCTGTGACATGATAGATTCGCTCGACAGGTACCTCGCGGCCATAGCTAAAAGTAAAACCGCCGGTAGTCTCCATGGCCGAAAGCATGAAATGGATGGTCACTGTTTGCTCCCTGAATCGAACTTCTGAATCCAGGATACTGGTCTGTGCCCGGGCAGGCTGGAACACCAGTGCAAGCAAGAAGACAATTCCTATGGAGGTCCACGGTTTCATATATACTCTATTCAGGTAAGGAAAAAATTACTTTTTCATCTTCATAGCTGTATTCCAGTCCCAATACCATGGATATTTCATCCAGGACACTTTCCATATCCTGGTTATCCAGGGTTGAGGTGAACGATAGTTCCTCATGGACACTCTTGTGAAGGACGATTTCTATCTCATAATGTGCCTGAAGTTGCCTGAAGACCTCCGCGATGTTTTCATGGTCAAAAATGAGCTTCCCTGTCTTCCAGCTCAGGAAATTCCTGTCCACTGTATCGTCTCGTATGACACTACCCTCAGTTAGAGTTGCCTGTTCATCTTTTACCAGGATGATTTCATCAGATCGATCTAAACTGGATGAAAAGGCCACCCTGCCTTCTATGACCTGAACTGAAATTGATTCACCGGATTCGTTCGTACTGATATTAAAGGAAGTTCCCAGGACCCGTATCAGGGCTCTCTGATCCACATCCACTATGAAAGGTAAGGCAGGATTGCTGACTACCTCGAAGAAGGCCTCACCTATGAGCTTCAACTCCCTTTGCCTGCGTCTGAATTTCTCAGGATAGATCAGCTTTGTCTGTTTATTCAATGTGACCGAGGATCCATCCGGAAGCAACACCTCCTTCATTTGATCTCCCGATTGTACAGCAATCATATCAGGTGTGAGGTCCAGGTACTTTTGTGCCAGGAACCCCACTCCCAGGAGCAGGATGACGGCAGCAGCCGTCCGCCAGACCGGATTGAAGATCCTCGAAGCTGAGCTTCGAGGAATCTTCGATCCATTTCTTATTTTTAATGGTGCTCGCTTACCCCGCAGTAGAGCTACGGGGAATGCGCGAGCGGGATTCAGTCGTCTGGATTTTTCATATCCAATTCTCCCCCGAACCTTTTGCCAGTCCTCCTCTATGTCAATGGACTGGAAGGTTCCCAGGTTGTTGAATAAGTGTTCTTCAAAGTCTTTTTTAGGTTTCATGGTCCTGTGGTTTCTAATTACAGGACAACCGGGAGCAGGAATGCACGTAGTTGTAAATTAATAATCCAGTTTTTCCCTCAGGACTTTTAGTGCATTGGAGATTTGAGTCTCTACCGTTCGTTTGGATATCTCCAGCTGTTCGGCTATCTCTCCATTGGAGAGACCGGAAACTCTGCTCATGTTGAATATCCTCCTGCACTGGGGCGGTAGTTGATCTACCACTTTGAAAATCATATGCTCCAGTTCGGTTTCTCTGATTTTGTCTTCGAGGTTTTCAGAGAAATTTTGTTCAGGTTTCATCCGGTCGTGGTGCATCTTTTGCACCTGCTGATGTTTTATCTGGTTCAGGCACCGGTTCCTTACTGACTGGTACAGGTATGATTTAATTGAAGTTGTAATCACCAGGGTTTTGCGTTTCTCATACAGGTGAACGAACAGATCCTGAACTATCTCTTTGGCAGTTTCAAGATCGTGGACATAGCTGTTGGCGAATACCGATAGTGGCTGGTAAAATTCCTTGAAAAGCTGGTCATATGCACTTTCACGACCCGATCGGAGGCCTTTGATCATATGAATTTCACTGTTCTTCAAGAAGCCTGGTTATTTCTATGGAACCAGTGAAAGTTACGAAATCGAGTGACTTATTTACTCAGATTCTCTGATAATTGTCAGAAGTAATGTAAGTAGGCTGGAGCTTACTGATCGGCATGTTGCTTAGCCCTGGATCTCCTGAATTGCATGTACAACATGAATCCTATAAACACTGTGATCACAATCATCCAGTAAGCAAATCCCGATTTACTGTAGATGGGACTGCTGTCGCCAAGAACCACGAAACCCGACCAGAAATAGGGATTTGAGGTAAGGTCGTCTGCCAGTTCCAGATAGTCGATTTTAGCGAGCCGCATGGCCTCCTGTTTACTTTTTCCTTTTTTAAGATATTTATAAAAGGAGGTCATCAGTTCTGAACTGGATTTATCAGCAACCTGCCAGAGAGTCATAACGATGGAAGGGCATCCTGCATAAATGAATCCCCTTGCCAGGCTCATCATTCCTTCCCCCTTCTGCATTTTGCCAAAGCCGCTGTTACAGGAGCTTAATACCGCCATCTCGGCGTTCAGCTTCAGATTGTAAATCTCATAGGCATACAGCTTGTTGTCTTCAATGGTATCTCCCAGTTCAACATTGGAGAAGGCCAGCAATGAATAGAGGGGATCATCGTCCCTCATAATGGTGTGCATGGCCAGGTGTAAGACATTGTAATCTGAGGCGTACTTCTTAAAATTGGCTTCGGTGGCCCGTTCATTAATAAAAACATCTGAAGGAACTGTTTCGTCGATGCTCTGCACCTCCTTAAGGGTCCCCACCAGGGGCACCATGTATTTTCCATCTCCTATGACCTGGCGCATCAGTATGGAGTCCAGTTCATATACCGGATTGTTGTACATGGGAGCAAAAGCAAGAACCTTGTTCTGGGGAGACTTTGATTTCAGCCGTTTGCTGAACATTAAGGTCGATGAGTGTGAATAACCGATCGAATACTCTTTGATTATGTAGGGCAGGGTCATGTAGTTGATGTATTCTGTATC
>JAGLPR010000245.1 GCA_023137255.1 Bacteroidales bacterium
GTACTGAAGGTGGGAACCGATAAAGCATACATCACCTCACAGAACCATGGTTTTGCCATCAATAATGAAACCCTGCCCGAAGGCTGGGAACCCCTCTTTATCAACCTGAACGATGATACCAACGAGGGAATGAAACACCTGTCAAAACCATTCTTCTCCACCCAGTTTCATCCGGAAGCATCCGGCGGACCCACCGATACGGCTTTTCTTTTCGACGTTTTCCTTAAAAACATCGAAAATAGTCGAAAGCTAAAAGGCGAAAGGCATAAGTAAAAAGTCGAATATGTACTTTCAGGTTTAGACTTTTGACTTTTAACTACCTGATCTGGCCCGAACCGTAGATCACATATTTGTTTGTGGTCAGCTCTTTGAGTCCCATAGGACCACGGGCGTGCAGTTTCTGAGTGCTGATCCCAATCTCCGCACCATAACCAAACTCAAAACCGTCGGTAAACCGGGTAGAAGCATTCACATAGACCGCCGCAGCATCCACCCTGTCGAGAAAATATTGGGCATGACTGTAGTTCTCGGTAACAATGCTTTCTGAGTGCATCGATCCATATTTATTGATATGATCCACCGCCTCTTCCACAGAACTCACCACCTTTGAGCTGATTATCAAGTCGAGGTACTCAGTGGCCCAATCCTCCTCCCTGGCAGGAACAGCCCCGGGTATCAGGGCACAGGTAGCTTTGTCTCCACGGATCTCTACTCCTCCTTTTGCAAGAGATTTTCCAATGGAGGGCAGAACAGCTTCAGCCACATCCTTGTGAACCAACAGACTCTCCGCTGCATTGCAAACTCCGGGTCGATGAGTTTTTGCATTGTAAACGATAGCAACTGCTTTCTCCAGGTCGGCAGCCTTATCCACATAGATATGGCAGTTCCCCACTCCGGTTTCAATCACCGGCACGGTGCTGTTCTGAACCACCGTCTGTATCAATCCGGCCCCTCCCCGTGGAATCAGTATATCGATGTACTCATTCAGCTTCATCATGGCTACTGCACTCTCCCTTGTGGTATCCTGCACCAGCTGCACCATATTGGGGTCAAGTCCGCACTCCTCAATGGCTTTGTGAAATATTTTCACAATGGCACGATTTGACCTGAAAGCCTCTTTCCCGCCCCTGAGTACACAAACATTCCCTGTTTTTATACATAGTCCGGCCACATCGGCGGTCACATTGGGTCTCGATTCATAAATCACCCCTACCACACCCAGGGGCACCCTCTTCTTTCCAATCAGTAAGCCATTGGGTCGCTTCTTCATCTCCTCGATCTCACCAATGGGATCGTCCAGTTGTACGATCTCCCTCAGGCCCTCGGCAACTCCAGCAATCTTCTCTCCCGACAGGGTCAGCCTCTCCACTATGGCACCTTTCAGTCCCATCTCCTTCCCCTGTTCCAGGTCCACCGCATTGGCCTTCAGAATGGTATTGGTGTGCTTCTCAAGCAGGCCCGCCACCTTCAGCAGCACCCTGTTTTTCTGTTCACTATTCATGTGGGCCAGCTGGGCTGATGCCTGCTTTGCCTTTTTCCCTATGATTATCAACTCATCCATCTTCTGTCAGTTTTACCTTT
>JAGLPR010000246.1 GCA_023137255.1 Bacteroidales bacterium
GCCTTTCGCCTTTTAGCTTTCACCTATCCTGCCATATGACTTGTGGCATCCGACACAAAAAATGTACCCAGGTCCTTCCCCTCCAGAACATCCATGACGGTGGAGGGATCTGTCCCGTCGGCAATCACCACATCCACGTTATGCTCACGGCAAAGTTCAGCCGCTGCTATCTTGGAGGCCATCCCCCCGGAACCCAATTTTGAGGATCCATTCACGTCCACATCTTTCAGGTCATCGCTTGCCTTCATCACCTTACTCACCTTCTGTGCTGAATGATGGATATGCGGATCGGCAGTAAACACCCCATCGGTATCGGTAAGGATCAACAGCAGATCGGCATGGATCAACGTAGCCACTGAGGCTGAAAGGGTATCGTTATCACCAAACTCTATCTCATCGGTGATTACAGTGTCATTCTCATTGACCACCGGGATAATCCCCATTTCAATAAGCTCGTGGAGTGTATTTCTGGCGTTCTTCCTGCGCAGGCTGTTCTCAATCCCGTCGCGGGTCAGAAGCAGCTGGGCTACGGTCTTGTTATATTCATCGAAAAATTTCTGGTAAAGTCTGATCAGTCCCACCTGGCCGATGGCAGCCAGTGCCTGCTTTCTCACCAGCTCATCCGGCTTGCTATCGAGACCGATCATTCCCACACCAACTCCCACGGCACCTGATGAGACCAGGATCACCTCCCTGCCGCTGTTGTGCAGGTCTGCCAGTACCCTCACCAGTTTCTCCATACGCTGCAGGTTGATTTTTCCATTTTCATAGGCCAGGAGGCTGGTGCCCACCTTGACCACGATTTTCTTCTTCTCCTTTAAATATTTTCTGTGTGTCATGACTTTTCATAATAATTATTCAATGCATCTACTACCTTCTCCGTGTTGATGAAACGAAAACTGCCATAGGCCTTGTCCAGTTTCGCTTCAATCTCTTTCAGTCCGGGATTACCAATACTTCCAAGGTGTGTATAGGCATGGTCCCGGCCGGGCCTGTAACGACCCTTGTCAATGTCGGATGCCACTTGTTGGTAGGCATCCCTGAACGGGATTCCCTCTTTCACTTTTTTATTCACCTCCTCCACCGAGTAGATATAGAGATAAGTATCATCTTCCAGGATCTTTTCATTTACCTGAATTTGTTCCACCACATATTGCATCATCTCCAGGCAGCCGTACAACTCATCAAGTGCCGGGTGGATGATCTCCTTCAGCACCTGGAAATCGCGGTGATATCCCGAGATAAGGTTTCCGGTAACCGAAGAAACTTCGGAGGCGACGGTAGTTAAACGGTTGCATTTTGCACGAAGTAGTTCCAGGACATCGGGATTCTTCTTATGGGGCATGATGGAGGATCCGGTGGTGAGCTCCGGCGGAAGGGAGATAAATCCGAAGTTCTGTCCCATAAACAGCACCGCGTCCATAGCAAACCGGGCCAGCGTGGAGGCCACTCCGGCGATACCTGTACCCACATACCACTCCGTCTTTCCCCGGTTCATCTGTGCATTCACCGAGCTGATATGCATATTTTCAAAGCCCAGCAGCCGGGTGGTCAGTTCCCGGTTCACAGGAAAAGAGGAGCCGAACCCTGCAGCTGAACCCAGGGGGTTCTGATTGACCACAGAATGAATCCCCTGCAGGTAGGTCAGGTCATCGGCCAGAGCTTCCGCATATCCCCCCAGCCACAGTCCGAAGGAGGAGGGCATAGCCACCTGCATATGGGTGTAGCCGGGCATCATTACATCGCTGTACACTTCAGCCTGCCTGAGAAGGACTTTTGCAAGATTTCTTGTTTCTCCAACCACCTTTTTTATCTCATCGCGCAGAAATAATTTGATATCAACCATCACCTGATCGTTCCTCGAACGTCCGGTATGGATCTTCTTTCCCAGGTCGCCCAACTCCCGGGTCAACATCATCTCCACCTGTGAATGGATATCCTCAACACCCGGCTCCAGCGTCAGCCTGCCCTCCCGGGCCTGCTGGTACAACAGTTGCAAATCACCCACAAGTTTTGCGGCCTCCTCTTTCCCGATCAGTCCCGCCTCTGCCAGCATGATCGTATGCGCCATGGATCCGGCCACATCGTAGGGGGCAAGTTCAAGGTCATAAACCGGGTCTTTGCCGGTGGTGAATGCCAGGATGCGCTGTTCGGTCGATATCTCTTTGTCCCAAAGTTTCATGGTGAAATTTTCTAGACTATAATTTTACGCTTTCAAGGAATTTGCAGTACTTCTCAATGCCCGCTTCCATCTCACTGATCAGGATATACTCACCTGCAGTATGTGACCGGGCCGACTCGCCGGGACCCATCTTTACTGCCGGAAAAGGAATCAGGGCCATGTCGGAAAGGGTAGAAGAGCCAAAGGGTTCCAAGCCGCAATCATAAATGGCCTTCATCAAAAAATGGTCCCGATCGATTCCAGAGGGCTTCAGCCGGGTGGATCGCGGGATCAGTTCTGCCCTGCACACTGACTGGATCCTCTCCAGCATCTCTTCATTTCCGTACAAATCATTGCTTCTCACATCGACCACATACCGGCAAACATCAGGTACCACATTGTGGCGGGTTCCGGCCGATATCATGGTTATATTTGCCCCGGGTCCAGGCAGCCATGCCGACTCTTCAGTAAATATTAAATCCCTGATGGCCCTGATATCCTCCATGGCTTCATAGATGGCATTCCTGCCTTCGTTCCTGGCTGCATGCCCCGCCTTCCCTTTCACCACTCCATCGAGGACCATCAATCCCCTCTCTGCCACGGCGGGATGCATTCCCGTGGGTTCTCCCACAATCACTGCTTCAAGCATCCCCAGGACGGGCAAAACAGATGCAATTCCATTCTTCCCCGATACCTCCTCTTCGGCACTGATCAGCAGCAACAGGTTCATTCTCTCATCAAGCCCTTCCTTCATTCTGTTAAAGGCCGCCAGCATGGTGACTACTGATGCCCCTGCATCATTGCTTCCCAGGGCTGTTACCTTATCCCCTTCCACCACCGGTTTATATGGATCGGTCTCCCAGCCCTCTACCGGGGGAACCGTATCGAGATGCGAATTCATAAGTACCACGGGGCCCTTTGCCTCCGGGTCACCCACCAGGAGGTTGTTATGAATGCGGTACACCGGGAAACCGGTTTCCTGAAGATAATTTTCAAGGAAATCGGCCCGTTGCTTCTCCTTCCTGCTCACCGAGGGAATGGAGAGCATCTCAATCAAAAGGTCGGTATAGGGTACTGCTCCACTCATTTCAGATCACTGATCTCCGAATAGGATTTTACAATTCCTTTTATCATGGCCGAACTCAATCCAAAATGTTCCATCTCGTTCAGCCCTGAGATGGTACACCCCATGGGGGTGGTCACCCGGTCAATTTCCGTTTCCGGGTGATTCTCTGTTTTCATTAAAAGTTCAGCAGCTCCCATGGCTGTTTGTGCGGCAATTTTGCCCGCTTCCTCGGCATGAAATCCGATTTGAATGCCTCCCTGGGATACCGCCCTGATAAAACGCAGGAAAAAAGCAATGCCACAGGCAGCCAGGATGGTGGCAGCCGGCATCAGATGTTCCTTGATGACCATGGTTTGTCCCAGTGGATCAAACAGCTTCTTCACCTCGTTAACCGCCGCCTCCTCTTCACCTGCCACACAGGTCATGCTCGCCCCATATTCGGCCGCAGTGTTGGGCATGATCCGAACCACCGGCATTTGATTTCCGCTCCACTCCTTCAACTCCTGGATGCTCACTGCAGAGACCACACTCACCAATATCTTGTTCCCCTTCTGAAACAGCTCCTTCAGCTCGAGGATCACCTCCATGGCCTGTCCCGGCAGCACAGCCAGGATAATGATATCGCACTCCGAAACCAGGGTATGATTATCGGTGACCGGGAATCCCTCCTTTTTTTGTCCGGACAACAATCCATTTCTCTTCCTGGAGAGATAGAGGTCCGAAGGGGCCATTACTTTCCGGGATACCATGCCCTTCGCAATTGCACATCCAATATTTCCCGCACCTATGATTCCTACTTTTTTCATATTTGGATTCTCCATTTTTCTTTAATTAACTATTACAGCAAATCTTCCTTCCCGTTGACCGAATACCAGATCCTCTGCTGGTTCCCAAGGATCCTGGTAAAACCGTTCACCTCTTCGGCCGTCCATGCCTTGTTCATCTCCCCGTAGGAGGCAAAAGAGGCATTCATCAGGTCGTGGGGAGTATTCACCCCGGTCACTGCAAAACTGTAGGGCCGGAGTCTGACCGTTACCTCGCCGGTCACTTTCTTCTGGGAGGACTCCAGAAAAGCTTCCAGGTCTCGCATTACCGGCTCCAGGTATTGAGCCTCGTGCACAAACATGCCGTACCATTGTCCGGTCTGCTCTTTCCAGTGGAGCTGCCAGCGGGTAAGTACATGCTTCTCCAGTGACAGGTGGGCATCGATGATGATCCGGGCTGCAGCCGCCTCAAATCCGACCCTGCCCTTGATCCCGATGATGGTGTCACCCACATGGACATCGCGGCCCACCCCCCAGGGTGCAGCCATTTTTTGCAGCTCCCTGATGACCATCACGGGCTCAAGTACCTGCCCGTTAAGACTCACAGGCTCCCCCTGGTCAAACCCGATGGTGACAGTCTCTGTACCTGATTTCTCCATGGGTGTAGGGTAAGCCTCAGAGGGCAACTCATCGCTTGAGGTAAGTGTCTCCTTTCCTCCCACGCTGGTTCCCCAGATCCCCTGGTTGATGGAGTATTCCAGCTTGTCCCAGTTCATCTTTATCCCTGACTTTTTCAGGTAATCAATCTCATCTTCCCTTGAAATTTTCAATTCACGGATGGGTGTGATCACCTCAATTTCGGGTGCCAGCACCTGGATCACCAGATCGAAGCGCACCTGATCGTTGCCGGCGGCAGTTGAACCATGAGCGATGTATTTGAACCCCTTCTTCCGGGCATATTCCACCAGTGCAATGGCCTGGAAGGTCCGTTCTGAACTCACCGAAAGCGGATAGCTCCTGTTTCTTAATGCATTTCCAAAAATCATAAAACGAATGCACCGGTTGTA
The DNA here is from genome assembly GCA_023137255.1 of Bacteroidales bacterium. Taxonomy (GTDB): domain Bacteria; phylum Bacteroidota; class Bacteroidia; order Bacteroidales. The sequence goes on from JAGLPR010000246.1 coordinate 5,059, forward strand.
GTACTCTGCGGTCACATCCAGTTCCTGGTGTGAACAAACCCCCAGTTTTTTGGCGTGTGCCCCGATCTGATCCAGCTCCCCATCCGGAAACCCACCGGAATTCACTATAGCTGAATGTACTTCCATATTTTTTTCATCCGAGAGGTATACCGCACAGAATGAGGTGTCCAATCCACCACTGAAGGCCAGTAAAACTTTCTTCTTTTCCATTTCTATTGTTGATCAGGTATGATTAATCTTCACTTTTATACGGTCGGCGTATGCCTTACCGTTTACTTTTCTCTCCTCTGCCGGATCCATGATCATGGCCGTACAGAGGCAATCGTCGCGTTTCGTTCTCACCAGGATATCGTAATAGGGACAGGTTTCGCACCCTTTCCAGAACTGATCATCATCGGTGAGTTCAGAGAAAGTAACCGGTTTGTAACCCAGTCCGCTGTTTATCTTCATTACTGCCAGGCTAGTGGTCAGTCCAAAAATCCTGGCCCCGGGGAAGAGTGCTGCCGAAAGCTCAAGGGCACGTTTCTTGATCTCGCTGGCCAGTCCCACTCCCCTGAATTCTGAGGAGACAATCAAACCACTGTTGGCCACAAATTTATTGTGACCCCACGATTCGATGTAACAAAAACCTGCCCATTTGCCTTCACCGCTAAGGGCGATCACTGCTTTTCCATCCTTAATTTTCCCAATAAGATATTCGGTGCTTCTGACTGCGATCCCTGTCCCCTTCTGAAGGGAGGCATCGTATAAAGCCTTCTCGATTTCCGGCACGTAGCCAAGATGTGCTTCAAAGGCTATGGTGATTTCTATATCGTGTACCATCTTAAACTCAGTTAATTCTTTAAACTGCCTGACGATTCCTGGATTAATCCCGGCATACGGATCTTAAGTAAATTCACCAGATCGGACCTGGTTACCCCGTCCCGGGGAATAATCAGGATCGTATCGTCGCCCGCGATGGTTCCTGCAATCTCGTAAGCATCCAGGCCATCAATGGTGTAAGCAATGCTGCTGGCATGCCCGGGAAGGGTTCTGAGTATGGCCATCCCCTGTGCAAAGTCGAGCGATATCAATCCAGTAAGCCCCCGGTTAGCCAGCTCTGTCTCTTCCACTGCCTGCTCTATATTGGGAAGTATATAGACATACCCTGCACTGTTGTCGGGCATCTTGGCTACTTTCAGGTATTTCAAATCCCTCGACAGAGTGGCCTGGGTCATCTCATAACCCTGCTTCTCCAAAAGCTTTAGTAACTCCTCCTGGCTGGAGATATTCATGCTGCCGATGAGCCGGCGAATTTTCATTAAACGTTCGTTCCTGTTTTTCATATGTATATTTATACATTGTAAATGCAAATTTATACATTATATTTATATAAATGCGATTCTCTCAGCTTTTTTTTATATTTTTACACGCCGCAAAAAACAGTCAATTAGCCCATTCGCATGAAAGAGTCAATTAAAAAAGTGATGGTCCTCGGATCTGGAGCACTTAAGATCGGTGAAGCCGGTGAATTCGATTATTCAGGATCACAAGCACTTAAAGCATTGCGCGAAGAGGGTATATATACAGTGCTGATTAATCCCAACATTGCCACGGTACAAACTTCCGAAGAGGTGGCCGATAAGATCTACTTCCTGCCGGTCACACCCTACTTTGTTGAGCGAGTGATCCAGAAGGAGCAGCCCGACGGGATCTTGCTGGCCTTCGGGGGACAAACCGCATTGAACTGCGGGGTGGCACTCTATAAAGAGGGGATCCTCAAGAAATACAATGTGGAGGTGCTGGGAACCCCGGTCCAGGCCATCATGGATACGGAGGACCGGGAGCTTTTCATTGGCAAACTGAATGAAATTAATGTCAAAACGGCGCGCAGTGTTGCGGTAACCACGGAGGAGGATGCCCATAAGGCAGCCGATGAGCTCGGGTTTCCCATCATTATCCGTGCAGCCTATACTCTGGGGGGACAGGGAAGCGGATTCTGCTACAACAAAAGTGATCTGGATAAACTGGCCAAAAAAGCTTTCTCCTACTCTCCACAGATCCTTGTTGAAGAATCCCTCAAGGGTTGGAAAGAGGTGGAGTACGAGGTGGTGCGGGACCGCTTTGATAACTGCATCACCGTATGTAACATGGAGAATTTCGATCCCCTGGGTATCCATACCGGGGAAAGCATTGTAGTGGCACCCTCACAGACCCTGACCAACAGCGAGTATCATAAGCTCAGGAAACTTTCTATTGATATTATCAGACACATCGGGATCGTAGGAGAGTGCAATGTACAATATGCCCTGGATCCCTATTCCGAAGATTACAGGGTAATCGAGGTAAATGCGCGGCTCTCCCGCTCTTCGGCCCTGGCCAGCAAGGCCACCGGTTATCCCCTGGCATTTGTTGCAGCCAAGCTTGGATTGGGATTCGGGCTTCACCAGCTGAGGAACTCAATTACCAAAACTACCTCCGCCTTCTTCGAACCGGCACTGGATTATATCGTGTGTAAAATCCCCCGCTGGGACCTCAATAAGTTCCAGGGTGTATCCAAACTGATCGATTCCAGCATGAAATCGGTGGGTGAAGTGATGGCCATCGGACGCACTTTTGAAGAATCGATCCAGAAGGGAATCCGCATGATCGGGCAGGGAATGCATGGATTTGTGGGCAACCACGAGATGGAGATCGACGACATCGACAAGGAGCTCTCGGAACCCACCGACATGAGGATCCTGGTGATTGAAAAAGCATTTGAACAGGGATACAGCATCGACAGGATTCACGATCTGACAAAAATTGATAAATGGTTCCTGATCAAGCTGAAAAATATCTTCAAGCTGAAGGAAAAAATGGAAGCCGTACCCTCGCTGGAAAAGCTGGAGGACGAACTTTTACTGCAATCAAAAAAGGCCGGATTCAGTGATTTCCAGGTAGCCCGTCTGGTCATGGAAGGTGATGTATCCAAAAACCTGCTTACAGTACGGGAGCACCGCAAAAAACGGAACATTGTTCCCAGTGTAAAGCAGATCGACACCCTGGCAGCCGAATACCCGGCCCAGACCAATTACCTCTATCTTACCTACAGCGGGAGCGAGCACGATATCGAGTTTATACCCGACCAGCGATCGGTAGTGGTGCTTGGATCGGGAGCCTACCGGATCGGTTCCAGCGTGGAATTTGACTGGTGCAGTGTGAATGCGTTGAAGACGGTGAATGAAGAGGGATACCGCTCCATCATGATCAACTACAATCCTGAAACTGTATCGACCGATTACGATGTTTGCGACCGGCTCTATTTTGATGAGCTCTCCTTTGAGCGGGTCATGGATATTTACGACCTGGAGTCGCCCAAGGGGATCATTGTTTCCATGGGGGGACAAATTCCTAACAACCTGGCCATGCGGCTGCACCAGCAGGATGTGCACATCCTGGGAACCTCCCCTGAATCGATCGACGGTGCCGAAAACAGGCATAAGTTCTCTATGATGCTTGACAGGCTGGGCATTGACCAACCCAGGTGGAAGGAGCTCAGCAGCATGGATGAGATTTACTCCTTTGTGGATGTCGTTGGCTTTCCCCTGCTGGTAAGGCCCTCCTACGTGCTCTCAGGAGCCGCCATGAACGTGGTCTCCAACAGTGAAGAGCTGGAAGGATTCCTGACCCTGGCTGCAAAAGTTTCCAAGCAGTATCCCGTGGTAGTCTCTGAATTTATCGAACAAGCCAAGGAGATTGAGATCGATGCAGTGGCCCGAGATGGGGAACTATTCTCCTACGCCATCTCGGAGCATGTGGAATTTGCCGGGGTGCACTCGGGCGATGCCACCATGGTGTTCCCTCCACAGAAGATCTATTTTGAAACGGTACGAAGAATCAAGAAAATTGCCCGGCAGCTGGCAGAAGCCCTGGAAATCTCCGGCCCTTTCAATATGCAGTTTCTGGCCAAGGACAACGACATCAAGGTGATCGAATGTAACCTCAGGGCATCGCGAAGCATGCCGTTCGTTTCAAAAGTGCTCAAATCCAACCTGATCGACCAGGCAACCAAGATCATGCTGAAGGTACCCATCGAAAAACCTAATAAATCGATCTTCGACCTGGACTACATCGGCTGCAAAGCCCCTCAATTCTCATTCTCCAGGCTGAAAAAGGCCGACCCGGTACTGGGAGTGGATATGTCCTCCACCGGCGAGGTGGGTTGCATCGGCGACAACTACTACGAAGCGATTCTGAAGGCCATGCTGTCGGTTGGATACACCATCCCGAAAAAGAACATCCTGCTCTCCACGGGAGACATGCGATCCAAAGTCGAATTGGTTAACTCCTGCAAAATGCTGGTAGACAAAGGATACCATCTCTTTGCTACCCACGGAACCCATGAATTCCTGAACCTGAACGGAATTGAATCCGTCGACCTGGCCTGGCCGGACGAAGATCTGAAACCGAATGTTCTGGACTACCTGAAAGCCAAGAAGATCGACCTGGTGGTGAATATTCCAAAGGACCTCTCCTCCCACGAGCTTTCCAATGATTACAGCATCAGGCGCGGGGCGGTGGATTATAACATTCCGTTGATCACCAATGCCCGCCTGGCTTCAGCATTTATTTACGGGATCTGTAAGATGACAATGGATGATATTTCCATTAAGAGCTGGGACGAGTATTAGAATTCTCGGGATATCTGGTGTGATTTATCCTTTCAAGGCTTCGGCGCCACCTACTATCTCGAGGATTTCGTTGGTAATGGCAGCCTGCCGTGCCTTGTTGAACTGGAGACTCAGCTCCTTCAGCAACTCAGTAGCATTGTCGGTGGCTTTGTGCATGGCGGTCATCCGTGCACCATGTTCGGAGGCATGAGAATCGAGGATTGCCTTGTAGAATTGCAGCCTCAACGAGCGTGGGATCAGCTCCTGCACAATATACTCCTTGGTGGGTTCAAAGATATAATCCACATTGGAGGCTGGTCCGGTTTCCTCGGCCAGATCATCTACCTCGATGGGCAAAAACTGCTCTTCGGTGAGAATCTGAGTTCCTGCATTCTTAAAACGGTTGTAGATTACATCCACATGATCGTACTCCCCGTCGGTAAACAGCCCCATGATCATGCTGGCTATGGTAGCCACGCGTTCAAAGGTAAGGTCATCGAACAGATCGCTGCCGTCAAATATTACATTGTATCCCTTCTTGCGAAGAAATTCAGCCCCCTTCTTTCCAATGGCTATAAAGTCCACTTGTCTGGCCATCATCTGGGGTTCGTACTGAGTCAAAGCCCGATGAATGGTTGCTTTGATGGCATTGGAGTTGAAAGCGCCGCACAATCCGCGGTTGGAGGTGATCACTACCAACAGGATCCGCTCCTTTTCGCGCTGAACTGCAAACTGATTGTCCTCATCGTCTTTAATGCTGTCACCCACACTGGCCAAAATCTCCTGCAGCTTTTCCGCATAGGGCCTGAACTGCACGATGGCATCCTGTGCCCTTTTCAGCTTGGCAGCAGAAACCATCTTCATGGCACTGGTGATCTGCATGGTAGAGGCCACTGAGGCCTTGCGTTCACGTATTTCCTTTAAATTGGCCATTAAGTCTTACTTAATTTTCTCCACAATCTCCTTGGCGGCTGCCTCCAGGACCTCGGTGATCTCATCCGACAGTTTTCCCTGGGCAAGCATTGCCAGGGCATCTTTGTGTTTCAGCTCCATATAATCGAGGAATTCGGATTCAAACTCCTTCACCTTGTCGACAGGAATATCACCGAGTAAACCTTTAGTCCCACAGTAAATAATTGCAATCTGCTTCTCCACGGACATTGGTGCATACTGCGCCTGCTTCAGGATTTCAACATTTTTACGCCCTTTGTCAAGGATGGCCATGGTGGTAGCATCAAGGTCTGAACCAAATTTGGCAAATGCTTCCAGCTCCCTGAACTGTGCCTGATCAAGTTTCAGGGTACCGGCAATCTTCTTCATGGATTTGATCTGGGCGTTACCCCCAACCCTCGACACGGAAATACCCACGTTGATGGCGGGTCGCACACCTGCATTAAACAAGTTCGATTCCAGAAAGATCTGACCGTCGGTAATGGAGATCACATTGGTAGGGATGTATGCCGATACATCACCCGCCTGAGTCTCAATAATGGGAAGAGCTGTAAGCGATCCTCCTCCCTTAACAAGCGGTTTTAGCTGCTCGGGAAGGTCATTCATATTTTTGGCGATCTTATCGGACTTGATGATCTTGGCAGCCCGCTCCAGCAACCGTGAATGGAGGTAGAATACATCACCTGGATAAGCTTCCCGTCCAGGTGGACGTCTCAACAGAAGCGATACCTCCCGGTAAGAAACAGCCTGCTTGCTTAGGTCGTCATAAATAATCAGCGCCGGCCGGCCTGTATCTCTAAAATACTCACCGATGGAACAACCTGCAAACGGAGCATAAAACTGCAGGGCTGCAGGGTACGCTGCGGTAGCCGAAACAATCACAGTATAGGCCATGGCTCCTGCCTCCTCCAGTGTCTTCTGGATATTGGCCACAGTGGAACCTTTCTGTCCAATGGCCACATAGATACAGTATACCGGTTCGCCCTTCTCATAAAACTCCTTCTGGTTGATGATGGTATCAACGGCAATGGCAGTCTTTCCGGTTTGGCGGTCACCAATAATCAGCTCGCGTTGTCCGCGTCCGATTGGGATCATGGCATCGATGGGCTTCAAACCGGTCTGTAAAGGCTCGTTGACCGGCTGACGGTAAATCACACCAGGGGCCTTCCTCTCAAGCGGCATATCGATCATATCGCCAGTGACAGGTCCTTTACCATCGATGGGTTCTCCCAGGGTATTGATTACACGACCCAGCAGTTTTTCGCCCACACCAATGGAGGCAATTTTCTTGGTCCGCTTGACTGAATCGCCCTCTTTGATCAACTCTGACGATCCCAGCAATACAGCACCTACATTGTCCTCTTCCAGGTTCAGAACGATCCCCATAACCCCGCTGTCAAATTCGATCAGCTCGTTGGCCTGCACACTTTTTAATCCATAAATCCGGGCAATTCCATCCCCCACCTGGAGCACGGTACCCACCTCTTCAAGTTCAATATCGCTTTTGAACCCTTCTATTTGCTTCTTTAGAATTTCCGATACTTCGGAAGGCTTAATCTGAGACATATGCTAATTACTTTTCAATACTGGTTTGAAGTAGTTGTTTTTTTATTTTTCTGAGGCTGCTTGCAACACTGGCATCGTATTGCATGTCCTCGATGGTCAGGACGAAACCACCGATCACATCCCCGTCCACCGATGAGCTAAGCTCCACATCCGCGTCATACGCTTTTTTGATCAGATCACGAATACTTTTTATGGTTGCATCATCGACCGGACCGGCTGTAACAAGTTTTGCGGCACGGATCCCCTTGCTCTTTCGGTAGAGGTCACTGAAATTCCGTGCTATTCCCGGCAGATAAACCTCTCTCTTGTTCTTTATGACCAGGTTGATCATGGACATGGAAAGATCCGACAGGTACTTCTTAAAAACGGAATCGACCAGTTTGCGCTTCTGACTTGCCTGCAGTGAAGGCATCACGAGCAAATACTGAAAATCCTCCAGTTTGCAGGTATCGGACAACAGCTCCATGTCCTTGTACACTGTATCGAGCTGCTTCTGTTCAGCTGCACTCAGGAAGAGGGCTTTTGCGTAACGTACTGAAATCTGACTCTCGTTCATAAATCATTTAATTGACTCGCCTCTAAGCATAGCCTCGAGGCATCATCTATTAATTATTTCATTTAATTGACTCGCCTCTCAGCATAGCCTCGAGGCATCATCTATTAATTATTTCATTAATTCAGATCGGCTTCATTGATCAGCTTGTCGACCAGTTTCTTCTGGGCTTTGCTTTCTCCCAGTTTTACCCGCAGGATCTTCTCTGCAATATCCACGGACAAAGTGGTCATCTGCTCCTTCATTTCATTCAGGGCTGCTGCTTTTTCGGTCCGGATAGCCTCTCTTGCACTCTGAACAAGCTTATTGGCCTCTTCTGCAGCTTTCTCTTTTGCATCTGCAATCATCTTATCCTTTACCTGCTTGGCCTCTTTGAAAAGGGCATCCCTTTCGGCTTTTGCTTCGGCCAGAATCTTCTCATTGTCGGCCTTCAGTTGGGCCATCTCCTCCTTGGCCTTGTTGGCAGCATCCAGTGCAAAACGAATGCTTTCGTTACGTGCCTTCACGGCAGTAAGGATGGCAGGCCAGGCAAATTTACCAAGGATAAACAGCAGAACAAGAAAGAACAGGGTAGACCAGAAGATCATTCCTATTCCCGGTGTTACTAGATCCATATTATTTTGTGTTTAATCGTTTTCAAAGAAAGGCCTGCAACCAACCGTTACAGGCCTGTTCAGTTCTCTAACCTCGTTACCCCATCATGGCAACCACGATGGCAAACAGGGCAGCACCTTCAATCAGGGCAGC
>JAGLPR010000247.1 GCA_023137255.1 Bacteroidales bacterium
GGCTGTATCGAGTATGAGTGGGACAGTGAATTGACGAGCTGCGGTTCAGCAAGCATCCGTCACCTGTTTGAACCTACCGATGAGGTTTATTATCGCTTTTACCTCAAGCTTTCACAAGGCTGGGGCTGGACAGGTAGAAACTACCATCCGCATCTCACCCACTTCCTCACTACCGAGAATTCAGAGTACCACGGACCGGCGGCAAGTCACCTCACCCTTTACATTGAGCCGGTGAATGGCAAACTGCGTCTTGCCGCCACCGATATCCAAAATAAGGACATGCCCCATGGATTAACACAGGGTGAATTGAGAGGCGGTTACAACGGAAAGTTATACGATAGCAAGGAAGTGCTTTTCAACGATGACAGTTGGCACTGTATTGAGGCATACTTCAAGCTCAACACCCTTGACATGGAGAACGACCACCCGAACCCGGATGGTATTGTTCGAGGCTGGTTTGACGGGGAGCTTGTGGTCGATCACACTGATGTGATCCTGCGCTCAACCGACTTTCCGGAAATGAAGATCAACCAATTTTTGATGGCACCCTACTTCGGGCCCGGACTTTTGCCACATGCCCAGAAGCTATGGATTGATGAACTGGCTGTTGGGACAAAACGCATTGGGCCTCTGCCTTAAAATAAAATGGCATAATGAATTATTTAAGAATAACGCTTATAGTTGTACTTAGTGCTTTGAGCTCAAGTGCATTTTGTAAAGCCCCGGAAACTATTTTTATTGAGGCAGAGAGCTTTTCGAATCGTGGTGGCTGGGTTATTGACCAGCAAGTCATGGACATTATGGGGTCGGCCTATATGCTGGCACATGGGTTGGGTAAGCCTGTAGCAGATGCACAGACCACCATCAAGGTACCGTCCAAAGGTAATTACCGTGTATGGGTACGAACCCGTGACTGGGTTGCGCCCTGGAAAGTGGAAGGGGCACCCGGAAAGTTTCAATTGCTGATTGAGGATCAGCCTTTGAAAAACACTTTTGGGACAGAGGGCGCCGAGTGGCATTGGCAGTACGGTGGCAGTGTCCGTCTTAAACCCGGTTTAACAAGAATTTCCCTGCATGATCTGACTGGTTTTGAGGGAAGGTGTGATGCCATCATATTAACGACCGATCATAAATTCAAACCTCCGAACCAGTTTGAGGCATTATCCAATTTTAGGCATAAATGCCTGGGACTTACAAATGAGCCTGAAGATGCAGGGGAATATGATCTGGTAGTAGTAGGAGGGGGAATGGCTGGTATTTGTGCTGCAGTAAGTGCTGCACGGCTGGGTTGTAGAGTGGCACTAGTTCAGAACAGGCCGGTATTAGGCGGCAACAACAGTTCGGAAGTTAGGGTGGGACTTTCCGGACTAATTTATCAGGAGCCTTATACAAATCTGGGCTCACTTGTTGATGAAATTGGTCCGGTTGGGCACTGGAACCTTTGGGAAGCGAAACAGGATCCCAACGCTGCGCGAAGCAGGAAAATATTTGAGATCATTAAAAACAATCCTGAGAAATTAGAACATAATGTGGGACCGGAAAGCAATTATAATGACGATAAAAAACTCCGCATTGTGCTGGCCGAAGAAAACCTGAGCCTGTTTTTAAATACCCATGTGCTAAGGGCAGAGAAAGATGGAGACCATATAGTAGCAGTTGTGGGCAGAAGTATCATTACGGGAAAAGAGTATAAGTTCAAGGGAAAACTATTTGCTGATTGCACAGGCGATGGCAACCTTGGAATCCTTGCTAATGCCGAATTCAGGGTTGGTCGTGAAGAAAAATCCAAGACCGGGGAAGACCAAGCCCCGGAGGAGGCAGACCTGTTGGTGATGGGTACTTCCGTGCAATGGAATTCTGCAGAGGAAGATTCGCTGAACTATTTTCCTGATACCAGTCCCTGGGCTGTTGAGTTTAATGAGCAAACCTCCTTGAAGGTCACTAAGG
>JAGLPR010000248.1 GCA_023137255.1 Bacteroidales bacterium
ATGGAGGGCTCACAACAACCATTCAGAATTTTGCGGCCAAAAATAATGGCCTCTATGACAAGTTCAACATAGCCTACGAGCAGAACCCGGAAAAGGTGGGTGACTGGAAAACAAAGGCTGACGAACTAAAGACCCGTTCTAACGAGTTATATGAATTCATGAACGAGTGTAAGGTGGAGATTGTTTCCAGAAAAGATGCCGATGCCGTTCATGACGGAGAGGTACATCTTGCGGATGTGGGAGTTAAAGACGACACCAATTTCCCCGGTGAGGTAATGATCGTGAATAAAAAAGGGACTGTTCTGAAGGAGCATATCGAAGAATACCGGGAGTTCCTCTTGTCCATGATCGAGAACAAGGAGAAGTATTCCGGAGCGGTGGAGACCGTTGAAGGAATCCTGAGCACCGAGGTGCCGGAAGATTTTCATCGCAACAAAAAGAGGGGGGCGACCCCCACCTGGGAATCCACCTATTTTGAGTATCTGCCGTTGGCTTCTGTCATTACCATTCTTTCCAAGATGCAAGGCGATGTACGCAATGTGGAAGCTGAAATGCTCAACTTCCTGCTTGGACAGATAGATGCCGGAGACTTCAAGGTGAATGTAATCAAGCCTGTAGTAATTCCCAATTCTAATTATGTCTTCAGGGGACAGGAGTACCGTGCACAGGTATTTCTGGCGGCCTACGACTCCACCAATATTCCTACAGTTGAACTGGAAAATGGAACCATCCTGGAAACTGATGCTGGTATGGGGATCTATTCGGTCTCTTACAACAGCACAGGCATCCGCAAATGGGGCGGTACCATTTCCATTGAGAAAGATGGTCAGGTGACCAGCAAGACATTTGAAGCCGAATTTGAGGTGGCTGAAGCCACTGCTACAGTCTCTGCCACCGGAATGAATGTGTTCTACCGTGGTATTCCCAATCCCGTGGCCATCTCTGCAGGTGGTGTACCTGAAAGCGATGTAGCACCCAGGATCTCTTCGGGCAACATCAGAAGAGTAGGTGTTGGCGAGTACGTAGTTAAACCGGGAGTTGGAAGAGACATTGCCACTGTAAGTGTCTATGCAACAGTTGATGGTACGCAAAGACTTATGACCAAGCAAAATTTCAGGGTGTACGACCTGCCCAAACCCGATGCAGTGATAGAAGGAGTCCGTGGATCGGAGGGAGCCCTTACTGTTGGGAGAATGTCCCAGCTACAAATCGTCGAGGCAAAGGCCGAAGACTTTGTATTTGAAGTGGATTACACGGTCCAATCCTTTGAAGTCGCTTTCCAGGGACAGGGAGGGATCTGGAGCACCATCCCTTCAAACAATGAACGATTCACTTCACAGCAAAAAAACGTATTCCGCCAGTTAAGGACCGGTCAGCGTGTTATGATTGAAAAGATCAAAGCCTCAGGTCCCGACGGAGTGATAAGAAACCTTAATAGCATCACCATAACTGTACGATAAGATGAAGGCAAGAAGATATTTATTTGGAGCAGCAGTCCTGGCAATCTGGACATTTTCCTTATCAGCACAAACCATTGCCCCGGGAAATGCGCCGGTAATCAACTCATATTCACCCTCAACGGATGTGTATAAATCGGAGACGATTATTCCGGAAAAAAAGCCTGTCCCATACGGCTACATCCGTGAAGCTGATGTGATGTGGGGCAAGGATATCTGGCGTTCCATCGACTTAAGGCACCGACAGAACATGCCACTGCGCTATCCCCTTGAAGGGACCATGAGCGACGGTGAGCGCTACAGCCTGTTTGGATTGCTCATGGAAGGGATCAAAAGCGAAGAGATCACTCCCTACCAATTCAATGTCATTACTAGCTGGAAGGATCCTTTTTCGCAAGTCTCCAGTCTGGAGGACATATACCGTCAATCGGGCGGAGATACCGTCTGGGATGACAACAATAATTTCCTGGAAGTACAACAGGGAATGACCGATATTCTCCAGTTCCAGGTACAGGAGCAGTGGTACTTTGACATGAAACACTCCACAATGAAAGTTCGCATCGTGGCCCTGGCGCCCATCTATTACCAGCGTTATGATGAAATTACCGGGGATCCGCTGCCATCACCAAGGTACAGGATTCCTTTTGTGGTTCACTTTCCTCAGTGCCGCAGGTTGTTTGCCACCCATTCGGTATACAATCCCAACAATGATGCACAAACCATATCATTTGATGACCTCTTTATGCAGCGCCGGTTCTCAAGCACCATCATTGCCGAATCCAATGTATTCGGTAACCGGATGCTTATCGACTATAAACTTGGTCAGGATGTATTGCTGGAGGCTGAACGGATCAAAGCCGACCTGTTCAACGCAGAACACGATCTCTGGGAGTATTAAGCACCGCACTATAAAATATCCAAACCGCATCTAATAAGGTGCGGTTTTTTTTATTACCGGATGGGGAAAGATTTGGAAACAGAAAAGCTACTCCATTACAAATGCTTTCCTGCTTACCACATGATATAAGCTCACATTATTGCATCGCTTGACTTCTGTAGCATATCATATGTAAGCTGCCTATAAATAGGCGCTGTGTGCCTATTTTAAGCAGCGGTAGATGATATGCGAAAGAAAAATAAGCGATGGGAAGGGGCGGTTACATCATATCCTTTCCTATCTCGGTCCTGATGTCGTTAACGTACTGTTTGATCTTCTGCTCATCCTCCCTTTTACAGACCAGAATTATGTTATCGTTCTGGACCACAATATAGTCCTCCAAACCTTGCAAAACGACCAGCATGTCGTTCTGTACATTCACGATATTCCCGGAGGATTCGTACATAAATACATGTTTCCCTGTGACAGAATTCTGGTACTCATCTTTGACCAGTTGCTCATAGAGAGAACCCCAGGTTCCAAGGTCCGACCAGCCAAACTCCGAAACCAGCATGTAAACATTGTCCGCCTTTTCCATGATTCCGTAATCGATGCTGATGTTCCGGCAATTGCCATATGTAAGCTGAATGAAATCCTTCTCCTGATCAGATCCGTATATATCCAATCCTTCCCTGAACAGGGAATGGATCTCCGGGAGATGCATTTCGAAAGATTTCATGATGGTTTCAAGCGACCAGAAGAATATGCCAGCATTCCAGTAGAAATCACCGCTGCTTAAGAATACCTTCGCCAGCTCCAGGTCGGGTTTCTCGGTAAATGTTTTCACTTTTCTCAGCCCGGTGGTTTCGTAGCCCTTCACTTTTTTCCCGGTGGACTGGATATATCCATACCCCGTTTCCGGTCGGCTGGGTACAATACCCATGGTTAGCAATGCATCATTTGATGTCACAAAATCGAGACCTTGCTTGACAGCCCGAAGAAACTCTTCCTCTTTGATAATCAAATGGTCCGACGGAGCCACCACCACTTTTGCATCCGGATTCTTCCGCTGTATCCTGAAGTTGGCATAATCAATACAGGGGGCTGTATTTCTCCGCAACGGTTCAAGAAGAATGTTCTCTTCCGGAAGTGCAGGTAGTTGATCAACAATAAGCTCTTTATACTCCAGGTTGCTCACAATAAAAATCTGCCCGGGTGGCATGAACTTTATAAACCTGTCATAAGTCTGCTGCAGCAGGGTTCTTCCTGTTCCAAGGATATCCAGAAATTGCTTGGGGTGCTTTGTCTTACTGAGTGGCCAGAAACGGCTTCCGATTCCGCCGGCCATAATCACACAATAGTTATTTTTATCCATATCTATATGGGGAGTTTTACGGACTATCTTATGCTCTATTTACATTAAATATAACTGCTTTTTAATTAACTCTTCCGACGCTTCGGATGTTTTACACAATAATTGATATATTACATCAAAATGGGTTAAGTTGATGAGCTTGCTTACACAAATAGGAGTATATTTTCTTCTGATGAAAAGGGCCTTTAGCCAGCCGGAGAAATTTTCTATCCTCTACCGCCAGACCATGCGCGAAATAGAAAAGACCGGGATCAACTCTTTCCCGATCGTAGTGGTCATCTCCCTGTTTGTAGGAGCTGTAATTACCATCCAGACCAACTTTAACATTGAAAATCCACTCCTTCCCAAGTACCTGGTTGGGGTGACTGTACGTGATTCGCTTCTGCTGGAGTTTTCATCCACCATGGTGGCACTGATTCTGGCCGGAAAGGTAGGATCCAGTATTGCTTCGGAACTGGGCATGATGCGTATTACCGAACAGATCGATGCCCTGGAAGTGATGGGAGTTAATTCTGCTTCATACCTTATCCTTCCAAAAGTAATTGCCGCGGTACTATTCTTTCCTATCCTCTGCCTGCTTAGCATTATGGTAGGGATTGCAGGAGGATACTTTTCATGTGTACTGGCCGATATTATACCTCCTTCAGAATACATCTATGGTATCCAGTATGCGTTCTACCCTTACTACATTGGTTATGCCCTGACCAAAATGGTTTTTTACGCCATCATCATCACCTCCGTATCCTCCTATTTCGGCTACTATGTGAAAGGAGGAGCTGTGGAGGTTGGAAAATCAAGTACCAGGGCGGTGGTACAGAGCAGCATTCTGATCCTGCTGGCAAACCTTATTCTAACCAGAACCATCCTGCAATGATCGAGGTAAAAAACCTGTTTAAAAGTTATGATGGTGAGTTTGTCCTCAATGATGTGAGCGCCAGGTTTGAACAGGGGAAATGCAACCTGATCATCGGCCGCAGTGGATCAGGCAAAACAGTTCTGCTAAAATCCATCGCCGGACTCATAGAGGTGGACGAGGGTGAGATTTGGTACGACGACCAGAAATTCAGTCACCTCAACACCACCTCCAGGCAGAAGATTAGAAAAGAGATGGGTGTACTGTTCCAGGGTGCAGCACTTTTCGACTCACTTACAGTGGAAGAGAACGTGCTTTTCCCACTGGATATGTTTACCGGTCAACAGCGTAAGGAGAAGCTTGATCGCGCTAATTTCTGTCTTGAAAGGGTGAAGGTGACCGGTTCCAATGACCTGTTTCCTGCCGAACTGAGTGGCGGAATGAAAAAGAGAGTGGCCATTGCCAGGGCCATTACCCTTAATCCCAGGTACCTGCTCTGTGATGAACCCAACTCCGGGCTGGATCCGGAAACAGGAATTGTCATTGATAACCTGATTAGCTCGCTGACTGAAGAGTTCAATATGACCACCATTGTAAACTCTCACGATATGAACTCGGTCCTGGAAATCGGCGATAATGTAATTTTCATTTACAAAGGCTGCAAGTGCTGGGAGGGCTCCAGGAAAGAGATTCTCCAGACCGATAACGAAGCGCTCAACAACTTCGTTTTTGCAACCAACATGGCTAAGCAGATAAAAAACTAGTATACCAGCGGCCGGTCCTCTTTCTCCCTGAATCCAAAAACCAGGTTCATGCCAAACCAGAGGTTTGACGATTTTGCTTCCTCCGGCCAGAACAGATCACTCAGTGCGTTGTCAGAGATCAAATAGAGATTCATTGGCCCTGCGTTTAATGAGATCCCTACCCCCAGGTTTTTAAAATAACTATTGATATATGAGTAGCTCAGGGTAAAATTCAGAAACCGCCCGGTAGTGAAATTTGCCGAGGCGGTGACCTGCTCAACAATGGTACTCTTCAGAAAATCTGTTCTTGACAGAAGCCCAAAATTGATTTTTGGAGTCACATACCATGAAGCACCCAGGTAGAGCTTCGAATTGAGCCGGCTGCTATAAACCTCTCCCGGAGTAAATTCGAGTGTCCCGGCGAGGGTGTCAATAAGGGCGGTCAGGGTACTATCCAGGTAGGTGCCAATGGTATTATCGTCTGAAAATTCAAACGGATTAACTTCAACAGAGGTAAAATCATATTCGGTAACATAGCTCACCTGGTGGACATCATCTTTCCAACTGATAAATCCCAGATCGAGCAGGCTCGCACTCAATAACCACCGGTCACCCGGCCTGAAATTAATGCCCAGATCGATGCCTGCTCCCAGGTTCCTTTTGTTGAACGCGTAACGGGCTATTTCAAACGGATTAAGATTTAATAACTCCTCGTCAATAATAATGTCTTCGACCATCCCCTCCTGGTCATACACTACCTCTGCAAACGGGAGCGAAGCATTGAAAAGCATATCAGAGCGGATGTTCCAGACCTCTTCTGATGTAGCCACAGAGAGCTGTGATTTTGTGGTGGTCAGGTTCCCAACGCCGAACAGGAGCTTGCCTCGCACACCAATCTGCCAGTTTTGACCAATGGCTCCTGACCAGCCCAGTGAAATCTCATCAAAACCAGCAAGGTCGGACGCCAAGCCATCCAGGGTATAGGTTTCCCCATCGCCGGCACCTTCAAATGCAAGCCTGGCGAGATCGCCGGGAAAGTAAATATTGCCGTCGAGTCGGGTGGTCAAATCCAGGGAGAAAAAACCTATGCCTGTTCGAAATCCCACAGAGAACAGGGATGTTCCTATGTCTGAAACCACATAATTCAACGGTTTCATCTGGTCAAGAAAAGCCTGTTTGTCCCCCATCGGATGGAGCGGGGTAATCAGTGAGTCTTCCGTAGGATGGGGATAGATCACATCCCCATAGGCAAGCGAACTGGAAGAGACTTCTACCCGGACTGGCGAGATCGAAGGAATTCCGAAGTAGAACCCGCACTCTGGTTGGTGTGCAGGATTGATCCTGCTGGATTGGGGTACACCATGCATGAAGTACAGTGAATTGGTAACCTGGGCCCCCACTTGAAGGCCTCCTGTCAGAATCACTCCCAGACATATAATCACTCTGCTGAATACCTTCATGGCTCCTGTATATTAATTCTGAAACTGGCATGCATAGAAATCTTAAAGTCCAGGGAATAATCGGAATAGAATTTAACAAACTGTTCTCCCAGCCCGGAGGTGACCATTCGTGCTTCCAGTTGTATATAGCGAACATGTTCCAGTTTTCCCAGTTTTTCTGTATGGAAATCTATGGTGTTGCTCATTTCATTGGCGCTAACCAGCAACCCGCGATCATCAACTTCTGAAGCCGGCAGGAATACGGCGTCTCCATCGAATATCGAATCGAGAACCAGATGAGATTCATCAAGCAGGTATACCTGTAAACCCAGCTCAATGGGCAGTTCATTCACAGTGCTAACAGTCACTTGTACATTCCTTACCATGGAGGTATCGATCCCCTCATCCCCAAGCTCAAACTCCAGGGTATCTTCAAGTGCATACTCTGTAAACCTCAGATCCAGGGGAAGCATGAATTCTGCTTCCAACATGAACCTGCTTGAGTCGAGTAGAAAATGATTCTGGTCCGGAATATCCTGATCTATTCCTCCTGTTACGCGGTAGGACAGACTGTGTGGTGCAAGATTCAGAAGTTCATGGAAATTGGAGGTCTGATTGTTGATGTGGATCTCGCTTGTAACTGTTTCGCCCACCTCGGAAAGAGAAGGAGCCGGAATTTTAAATGGATGGCCTTCATAAAACTCAAGAGTTTCTGTGGCCCCGCCTTCAGCTGTGGCTATTACGCTATCGAGCGTTAGTTCAAAAGGAATCCCCAGTGAACTTTCGGTGAATATATTGATCCTGGGATCTGCCAGCTTCAGGTGAGAAAGCTCCGGAAAATCAGAAAAAATGGGTATATCCTGCTCACCACTTTCAGACACCACTTCTCCGGGATCAATGTAACCAAACATGCTATAGAATCCCAGATTCAGCATGCTGGTGCTGATCTCACATGACTCTCCCGGACTGATGGGATTGCCACTGTTGATCAGTGCCAGGTCATAATCAACACGAAAAACGCTGGAATCGCCCTGCTTTATAGTTTCCAGGAAATATCCATCCAGGCTGTGATTTTCAGAGCCTGCAAAATCTCCGCCTGTACTGTTGATCTCGATGGATCTTGAATAGTTGCTCCCGCCGGGATCGCGGATATATTCACTGCTGATGGTCATCAGACCACGGTGCATGAATGTACTGGCTACCTCAATCTGCATATCCCCTCCTTTGAAGAATATGCTGTCAAGCCTGCTCTCCCCCCTGGTATCCACAGAGTAGTATTTGCTTTTCAGGAAATGAATGGTATCTCCAATGCCACTGGCAATAAATATGGGATCTGTACCTATCTCCGGAGAAAAATAAATCTCGTTGTAGTAATTGTCAATCACCAGGTTTAATGTGTCGACAGTGAGATTCACCAGGGTGTCTGAATAGGCCAGGTAGATCAGGCCATCGTCAAACTCTCCTACATAACCGGCAGAATCAAATAAGCCCACAATATCACCCATCGACATGGATCCATGAATCAGGGGAGCCACCACTTCCGGCCGGATCTCCATTTCATCGGATAGCTTCCCCAGCTCGAAATACTCTTTGTGACAGGAGGTGATCACTATCACCATCACCAACAGGCCGATAAAACCATAATTGCGTCTTCTCCTCATATTTATTTAATTGAATAATTATAGAGGAAATTGTTCTCACTTCCCA
The DNA here is from genome assembly GCA_023137255.1 of Bacteroidales bacterium. GTDB lineage: Bacteria > Bacteroidota > Bacteroidia > Bacteroidales. The sequence goes on from JAGLPR010000248.1 coordinate 8,452, forward strand.
CAATCAGGTTAAACCTGCTGTCGGAACCTGCAAAATAGCCGATGCTGAATCTTGTGGTCCCTTCCAGCGGAAAACCTTTATAGAGCGATCCGTCAGAATTGATAAGGTAAATTCTGTTCCTCGACCGGTCGGTAATCCCGATCTTCACATCCGAAGCAGAAAATTTGTATATATCCGGCATTTCACTGATGCGTTCACGCACCTTATAGTTAAATAACCGTTCCCCGTCCTGGGTCAGTACTTTCAGTTCGTTGCCCTCGGCCAAAATGAATTCTGGTATCCCATCCCTGTCGATATCCTCCATACAGAAAAAATGATCGGCCGACGCCTCCCCGGACAAAAGTGTGGAAACAGTGCCATCCAGATAGATGGCCATGACATTTCCGGAAGTATCTGTGGAGATCCACCTGGGTTTCTCTTCCCTGATGTTCATATCGAGAGTCATGGGATTCAGGGGAGACAACACCACCCTTTTCTTCAACCTGATCCTCTCTTTTCCCCTGCGATCGAGAAAATAGGTTCTGTTCTGATCCGTCAACACGATATAATCCTTTTCCTGCATCCTGAAATGTTGAATTTCACCGACCACCTTCGATTCTGTTTTTCCGAATTTCCATCCGGTAATCAGGCTCCCGGCTATATCGTAGACATATATTTTCCGGTCAACAGTTGCAACAAAGAGGCGGTAATTGCGGCTTTTGTCATAGTCAAAAAGGGCGAGCGGACAGGTGGCCGAAGATCGTAACGACACGGGATACCGTTCTACATAGTTCCCGTTCCTGTCAATTAAATGAATCCTTTCCGATGTATTAAACAGGTACTGCAATTTGCCATTCTTATAGAAATCCACCTGGTGTACACTCCCCAGGATAGGACCCTCCACAGGCTGTTTCCATAAAATCCTTCCTGTGCTGTTGATCAGGTAAACCTTTCCGGATGCATCCTGCACAAAAATCTCCTTCTCAGAAGTATTGTGGTTGAGGACAAGTGCCGGTTTGATTAACACCGTGGTGTCGATCAGGCTCTCCCACACTGTCAGAGCTTTGTCCTTTATCTGGGAGGTGTACTTAAAACCAACACTGTGGTAATAGAGGTCCCCTTCCGTGCTGTACTGAACAACAATGCCTGGTATGCGGCGAAAAAACAGCTCCAGTTTTTCCAACTGTCCATCCATGCGGCCTCCCAGGATCTCCTGCTTGTAGTCCAGAAAAGCATAAGGCCTGAAAAACAGGGTCATGTTGCTCCGGTTGGAGAGGTAATTCGAAATCTCACGAAAAACAGGATCACTTACAAATGTCTTATGCAGCACATTCTGGTAGATCACCCTGGAAAGCACCTCCTCAGAGGGACCAAAAATCAGGTACTTCTCGAAAACCGTAAAATATTTATTGAACAGACAACCCGGTGCTGTTCCTTTAAAGAACTGATCGGGTAACGAATAGATGTTGTACCTGGTCTGATTATCCAGCTGATACACATACCTCAGGGAACGCATATCAAATGAGTAAAG
>JAGLPR010000249.1 GCA_023137255.1 Bacteroidales bacterium
ATGATGTCGAACATGCTGGCATGGTTGGCCAGGAGAATATAACGTTCCCCTTTTTTAATGTGCTGCTTCCCCTGGATGTGGATCTTCTTGCCCATCAATGGGAATACCGAAAGTGCCCACAAACGCATCAGGTACCTGATCCCTCTGCGCCAGCGCAAATATGCCTGGATCAGGATCAGGAGCACAACCACTGCCGTGTAGGAGTAGAGAAATAGAAATACAGGTACAGACAGGACGATATGGATTTTTCGGGGAAGCATCAGCTGCGGAAGGGCTCAAAATTTCAGGTTCCGATCTTTTCAATATACAACTTTAATCCCAGCTGTCAAGGTCGAGCTGTCTCTCCAGCCACTCCAACATATCCTGGTCAGGGGCCGTTGCAAAGAAGTCGTAACCGGTCACCTGCTCCAACGAATCCACCGTTATGGCGAACTGAATCAGGGGGTCTGAAGAACCACTGTGAGGCAGCAGGAACGCGATCAATGAATGGTCGGGCGGGGAGAGGTCCACCAGGACCTTAAAATATTGTCCGGGTACCCCGACACCATTCTCTCCAATGAGGCTATCAATGGGTTCAAATACCGGGCCCGTGATTACGTAGATGCTATCTTTTTCCAGTGCATGGTTCCTGACTTGTGTTTCCAGACGTCTCCAGACCCCTCTGTTAAATGCGGGTGACTGCGGACTCATGTTGGACATCAGGAACGATTCGCTCATAGCACTGCTGTCCCACTTCATATCTCCTGCAGGCGCAAGGTGTCCCCTGTCAAATCCCGATCCCCGGTAGTCGGCCAGCGTGGCCGATCCACTGGCGATGGCGGTATCGGGCCGGAAATTATCGGTCCGGTCGATGGTGCCCGATTCGATCTCTTCCCGGGTCAGTACATAGGCCACCCAGGCGGCTTGCTCATACTGTTCATTGTAACCCAGGTCAAAACCGGAGTAAGAAAGGATCGTATCGGTGGTGGGTGCCAGGGGATAGCCTGTGGTGAGTTCGTCCCAGTCAAGGGTGATCTCCATGGGTGGAGCTTCCGGACTCATGGAGGTTTGCAGCTCTCCGGCTGACTTCTTCCAGGGTTCTTTGGTGACCAGGTAGCTTGCGACGAGCAATACAAAAAATGTGATTAATCCGAACCGGTGGTTTTTTGAGATTTGCATGGCTCAAAAATATGAATTTATTGTAATTTTAATGTTTCAGGAAGATGAAGAATTACTGGATCATAGGAGATATTCACGGGGAGATCCGACTGCTCGACAGGCTGCTTGAACAGATCCTGACCTACGACCCGGCTGAGATCGTTTTCCTGGGGGATTATATCGACCGCGGTCCCCATTCCAAAGAGGTGGTCGACCGGATCATGGGACTGAAGGTCCCGACGGTCTGCCTGATGGGGAACCACGAATGGATGATGCTGAATGCCATGGAGGATTCGGGATTTGGCTATAATCCTATGGAGCTCTGGTATCTCAACGGGGGGGAGGCTACCCTGCACTCATTTGGTTTTTCAGGTTTTTTCAGTTTCCAGTCACAAATGGAAGACCGGTACATGGATTTCTTCCGGAACCTCCGGCTAAGCTGTACCATACAGCTGCAAAACAAAGTGAAAATCCTGGCCACACATGCGGGTATCTCTCCCACCATTCCGGTGGCTGACCATTCCGGGTTGAAGAATTACCGGGAGCTGCAACAGTATATGGTGGAGAAGCACCTGGGACAGGATGATTCGTTTCTCTGGGTCAGGGATGCCTTTTTCAGCAGTTCGCCCGACCTCTGGAATGGATGTGTGGTGGTTCATGGCCATACCCCTGTGCTTAAGTTAAAGCGGTTCATCCATACCAACGGCCAGGAGCACTTCCATTTTGTGGAGAACGATCTTTGTATGCGAAGAGGAGGCCGGCAGGGAAGGATTGTGTCGGTCGATATCGATTCAGGCTCGACCATCAGCGGAAGGCTTACCGGCCTAGGCTTTTTTGAAAAGGACTCACCGGCTTCCCGCATTACAATGAAGGGCATTACTGCTACCTATGAGGAGATCTTTCCCAGGAACCTGGGACCTCTCTCTTCAAATCACTAAATTTGTCAGATTTAGATAGAATCTGATGGTAGAAGGTATTAAGGTGATCGGTTTTGATGCCGATGATACATTGTGGGTGAACGAACCCTATTACCGGGAAGCTGAGAACCAGTTTGTAGACCTGGTGGCGGCTTACGGAGTCAACGGGAACATTGCAGGCGCACTTTTCGAAACCGAAATCGCAAATCTTGAACTTTACGGGTACGGCATCAAGGCATTTATGCTTTCGCTGGTGGAGTGTGCCATTGAACTGACCGACGGGGCGCTTACGGCCCAAACCGTCAGCAGAATAATTGGGATTGGGAAGTCCATGCTGGAACGGCCCATCGAGCTGCTCGACGATGTAAAATATGTCCTTCAGCGCCTGGCTCCCCATTACAAGTTGATTGTGGCCACAAAAGGAGATCTGCTCGACCAGGAGAGGAAAATGCGCAAGTCAAGCATTTCAAAATACTTTCACCACATTGAGGTGATGAGCGACAAGCGGGAGCTACACTATGTGCAGCTACTCAAACACCTCGATATTGCCCCGGACGAGTTTCTTATGATCGGCAACTCCCTAAGGTCCGATATCATTCCTCCACTGGAGCTGGGAGCGTGGGGCATCTATGTTCCGTTTCATACCACCTGGGCTCATGAAGAGGTTGAAGGAGAACCCGATTCAGACCGTTATTTCCAGGTGAAACAGCTGCGAGAAGTTCTGAAGGTCATCGGAATTTAAGATCACAATACAACGGTATATAGTTGGAACTCATGGCTTATTTGTGTTAATTTTATAGAAAGCAATATAAAAATTCAAGATCATGAAAAAGCTTAGATATCTGGTTGCAACTGCAATGTTGATAGCCATGCTTGCAACTGCCAGTGCACAGACCGGCATAGGAGCCCGTGGAATGTTTGGAGTGGACGGGGGTGCGTATGGAGGTCTTGAACTCTCCATCCAGAGGTTTGGACGCAGTGAATTTGACCTTGGATGGTCCAACGACTCCTGGAAATTTACCGGATTGAAACTATTCAATCTGATAGGTGGTGGCAATTTCGGCTTCTATGGTGGATTTGGAGCAGGTATAGGTTATTCCAAGCTGATCGATGAGGTTTTCGGCACTTTTGCAGCTGACCTTGGAACCTATATTCGGGTGGGGCCATTGCAAGTTGGTCTGGACTGGAGACCGGAGTGGAACGTTTTTAATGCTCCCAATGCCGATGTGACATTTAGTGTGGCCCTGAGCACCAGGCTGGTGTTCGGGAAAAGTAAAAAATAGCACAGGTTAACCATTGAAATTGCGCACACGTTCGATGCGCATGGCAAAGGGGACATTGTCGTGTGAGAATTCATATTCTACGGCATGGCTCCCTTCAGATTTTCCGGAAGCCTGCAGACCGGCTTCTTCAAGGGTGGCTTCAAGTTCAGTACTGAACTGTTTCTCGATGACCATCCGAATGGTGCCGTAATAGAGTTCTGTGATCATAAAGACCCTCCGGATACTTCCGTCATACTCTTTCCAGCGTGAAGCCTTCATCTGCTCCAGGAACCTGTCGACCTTGATACGCACCAGGTCGTCCATCTCACGCATCTGGAGGTCTCCGAAGGTGAATTTGCTAAGCTTTTCGGTTTTGAAATCACCACTGATCCGGCCGATCTTGGGATGTTGAAGTTCACTGATAAACTCCACGTTCACATCCACGTTCCGTGTGGCGAAATGTGCATTGACCATAACGGTTTCCTGGTTCTCTATTCGGAACTCTTGCCACTCTTTGTCTGTGATCAGTGTCGCGTCGAGGAAAGCAGTGTAGATGGTATTGGGCATGCCTTTCCTGGAGAAATCGGGGGGACCGAGGATGGGATCCCAGACAAGGTCACCCAGGGAAATCCCTTCGTGAGATGCAGGGATCAGCTCCAGGTTGTATTCTGAACGGAATTTCCGAATCTCCATGTGGGTTAAATTACAACAAACAAGGTCAAATTTCCAAAGAAATCAGTTAATTTGTGCCCTTTATAGCTCCCTGATGAATATCCTCGATATTATATTTCTCGTCCCCCTGCTCTTTGCCCTCTACCGGGGTTTTAAGAAGGGAATCATTCATATGGCTGCCTCCCTGATTGCATTGATACTTGGAATTTTAGGGGCCATGAAGCTCAGACCGCTTTTCGCCTCCCTGCTCGATTCGGTGTTTACTATCAATCCCGAATACATGAATGTGATCGCATTTTCTGTGGCATTTGTCACCATCGTACTGGTGGTGCACCTGTCGGCTTTTGTGGTTGAAAAGGTGATTAAAGCCGTGGCACTTAATCTTGTAAACCGTTTGCTAGGGATGGGATTTGGCCTGCTGGTGACCGCCTTTGTAATCAGCATGATCCTCTGGCCAGTGAACCAGATGAATGCAGAAAAACAGATCATCAAGCCAAAGCACATTGAAGGATCATTGCTTTATAAACCTCTTTCTGCCATTGCACCAGCTGTATTTCCCTACCTGAAGAAGCAGGAGTGGAAGCAGTATGTGCCAAAAAAGAGAGAAAAGGAGGAAAATGGGGTACCGGTGGCAATATAGGTAGATGTAAGGAAGTTAGAATGTTAGGTTTTCGCTGCGCGAAAGTAAGCTTAGATTATGATTGATATGAGTTTAGTTGAAGAGTTAAAGTGGAGGGGAATGATCCACGACATCATGCCGGGGACTGAAGAGTTACTGGGAAAAGAACAGGTTACCGCATATGTGGGGATCGACCCGACAGCCGACTCTCTCCATATCGGGCACCTGGTGGGAGTGATGATGCTGAAGCGATTGCAGCATGCCGGCCACAAACCCATTGCACTGGTGGGAGGTGCTACAGGGATGATAGGCGATCCCAGCGGTAAATCGCAGGAGCGGAACCTGATGGATGAAAGCACTCTGAGGAAGAACCAGGAGGCTTTAAAGAAGCAGATATCCAGGTTCCTTGATTTTGATACCGATGCGTCCAACCGGGCAGTGATGGTGAACAACTACGACTGGATGAAGGAGTTCTCTTTCCTCGACTTCATCAGGGACATTGGCAAGCATATTACGGTCAACTACATGATGGCCAAGGATTCGGTAAAGAAAAGATTGGGTTCCGACAGCAAATCGGGCATGTCCTTTACCGAATTTACCTACCAGCTGGTACAGGGTTACGATTTCCAGGTGCTCTACCGGGAGCACAACTGCAAACTTCAGATGGGGGGATCCGACCAGTGGGGCAATATTATAACGGGTACCGAACTAATCAGGCGAATCGAAAGGGGAGAAGCCTTTGCACTTACCTGGCCCCTGATAACCAAATCGGATGGAGGAAAATTCGGGAAGACAGAGGAGGGCAATGTGTGGCTCGATCCTCTCCGTACCACTCCCTATAAATTCTACCAGTTCTGGTTGAATGTTTCTGACGAGGATGCGGAGAAATACCTGAAGATTTTTACCATGCTGGGCAGGGAGGAGATAGAGGCCCTGGTGACTGAACATGGAGAGGCGCCTCACATTCGGGTGATGCAGAAAAAACTGGCTGAAGAGCTTTCGGTCATGGTTCATTCCCGGGAGGAGTATGACATGGCCGTGGAAGCATCGGGCATCCTCTTTGGACAAGGAACCACAGAATCGCTGAAGAAGATACGCGAAGATCTGTTTCTTTCTGTTTTTGAAGGGGTGCCACAGTTCGAGGTTCCGACCTCCGACATGGACCTGGATGTATTGGAACTGCTGGCTGTGGAGACAGGTGTATTTAGCTCCAAAGGAGAAGCACGAAGAATGGTTTCGGGTGGAGGGGTCAGTATCAACAAGCAGAAGCTGACCGGACCGGAGCAACGGATTACCAGTGACGATTTTATCAATAACAAGTATCTGCTTGTCCAGAAGGGGAAAAAGAACTACTTCCTCATTCGGGTGAAGGAATCATAACAAAGCATGTCATGGAGACTAAAAAACAGCAAAAGGGGTATAACTTTAATTCGGTAGATCTGCTGATCTACATCTGGAAAAAGCGGACCATCCTGGTTGGGGTCGGACTGATTGCAGGGATCGCTTCTATCGTTATATCACTGCTGATCACCCCCATGTTCCAGTCCACGGTTATTATGTTCCCCGCTTCCAGTGCCTCTGTTTCCAAGGACCTGCTTTCTCAGAACTATTCAGGCAGGCAGAATGTGCATGGCTTCGGTGAAGAGGAGCAGGCCGAACAGCTTATGCAGATCCTCAATTCGGAACCTATTCGTGGGCGGATCATTCAGAAGTACAAGCTGATGGAGCATTATGAGATCGAGCCGGATGGAAAGTACCCGTTGACAGAGCTTTACGATCAGTACAGGTCCAACATCAATTTCCGTCTGACTGAGTTTATGTCGGTGGAGATAGCAGTCATGGACCAGGATCCCGAGTATGCTGCGAATATTGCCAACGACATCTCTGACCTGGTCGACACGGTCTTTAACAGCATGAAGAAGGAGAGAGCAAAAGAGGCATTCAGGCTTGTTGAAAGAGAGTATAAAGAGGCTGCCGCCAATCTGGTAGCATTGCGGGATTCCATGAACCTGTTGAGCAATCAGGTTTCGGAAAATTTGAATACCAGCGGAGATCCGACCAACAACCTGATTAAAGCATTTTCGGAAAACGGCGCCCTTTACCTTAGTATGATGAGCCTGATGAGATCTGAAACCCAGTTGGTTTCTGAGCTCAGCCTCAGGTATAAGGAAGCCAGGCTGGAAGCTGAACAGAACTTGTCCCATAAGTTTGTGGTCGAAAAGGCCTATCCTTCTGAGAAAAAAGCTTATCCAAAGAAATCATTGATTGTAATTGTCTCCACCTTTGCATCCCTGTTGTTTGCATTGATCGTCCTGATCATTATTGACAACATCAGGGCCAGGGTGGCCATCCAGGAAGAAAATGATTGACAGAATCCGGGAAAGGTACCCGAAGGGTCTCCTGTGGGGGATCCTGATTTCCTTCGTGGCATTGAATAGCATCATGCTGGCGTTGGAGATTTTCTATCTGCCCCTGGTTCCTGCCGTTTTATTATTCCTGGTTCTTGCAGTGGTGGCTGTGGATAAATATCTGCTGGTCATTGTATTTTTCGTTCCGCTTTCCATTCCATTAAGCCGGCTGGTGGAGGGTCTCTCCATCGATATGTACCTGCCTACGGAACCTTTGCTGGCGGGTTTGCTGCTTCTCTATGTGGTGAAGTATATCATGGGCGACCGGATCGACCTGAAAGTTCTCAGGCATCCTGTTACTCTGGCCATCTATTTTCATCTTGCCTGGTTGTTTATTACCAGTCTCACCAGCAGCGACATTCTGGTCTCTTTTAAATTGTTGGTTTCAAGGCTTTGGTTCATTGTTGGATTTTACCTGCTGGCCACCCAGCTGTTCCGAAAAGAGAAGAACATGCACACCTATGTTTGGCTGTTTATCATCGCCTTTTCGGGAGTGATTATCTATACGCTGGTAAACCATTCTCAGTACGGGCTGGACAACCAGATCATGGCTCACAGGGCATCTGCACCTTTTTATAAGGATCATACCTCTTATGGTGCCACCCTTGGATTTATTCTCCCGGTACTTGTGGCCCTGTTCCTGTTTATCAAACGGGGCGATATGAACATACGATTCCTGATGGTGCTGCTGATCCTGTTGTTCCTGTTTGCCACCGTGGTATCTTACACCCGGGCAACCTGGATCAGTATCCTGGCTTCCGCAGGGGTTTGGGCACTTATTAAAATGAAGGTCCGGTTTGAATTTATCCTGGTCGGGATGGTTATCCTGGTCGGATTTTTCCTCTCCATGAGGACCGATCTGATGGTTCAGCTGGAGCAGAACAGGGTGGAGTCTTCCGGTGAATTTTCAGAGCATGTTCAGTCCATCTCAAACATCTCTACCGACCAGTCCAACCTGGAACGGATCAACCGGTGGAGTTGTGCATACAGGATGTGGAAGGACAAACCACTGTTTGGGTTTGGACCGGGGACCTACCAGTTTGAATATGGCAGGTACCAGCGTTCCTATGAAAAAACCCGCATCAGTACAGATTTTGGAACCCGGGGAAATGCGCACAGCGAATACCTGGGACCGCTCTCTGAATCGGGTGTATTCGGGTTGCTGAGTATTCTGCTGGTGATCGGGACCACGTGTTATACCGGCATCCGGGTCTATCTATCTTCAAAGAAAAGCACCATAAAGATCTTTTCATTGGCGGTACTCACCGGGCTCTCCTCCTATTACCTGCACGGAGTTCTCAATAATTTTCTCGATACCGACAAGATCTCGGTTCTGTTCTGGGCTTATACTGCCATGCTGGTTGCCATGGATGTTTACCACAGGGAGGCTCCGGTTGAGGAGAAGGATCCCGTCCAGACTGCTGATTAGCTAAGATGGTGGTTCTGGTGACGGTTATTCGCTGAATCCCGATTTCCCCGGAAATTCGGCGCCAATGATGGAAATGTCGTCGAAAATAGCAGCCGAGCCCTCCAGTATTTTCTGGTCCTTAATGATAGACTGGATGTTCTCTTCCAGCGATAAGGCGTTGGTAAGCTGTTTTTCCAGGTTCTCTGTCCCGAATTCCACTCCAGAATCCTGGATCACCTCCACCAGCCCGTCGGTATAGCAGAACAGCTTGGCGGCTTTGTCCATGGTGATCATAGCTTCATTGATAAACGGGAGATCGTCGAGCATACCCATGCCCACGCATCCACTGGATAGCAGAGTCAGCTTGCCCGATCCGGTTTCGTAGAGCAGGGGCGGATTGTGCCCTGCATTTACATATTTCAACTCCCTGGTTTTAAAATGGTAGCGGGCAATAAAGAGGGTGATAAACTTTTCCCCTTTGGCACTGTTCATTACGGTCTTGTTCAGGCGAGTAAGGGTATCGATCAGGCTCTTGTCGGCCGTATAAAGGGCCCTGAGATTGGCCTGGAAGTTAGACATCAGGATGGCTGCTGAAATACCCTTACCCGATACATCGGCAATACATAAGCCCACTTCATCCTTGCTGAGCTGAATCACATCGTAGTAGTCGCCCCCTACCTCAAAATGCGGGTGGTAAAAGGCTTTCATTCGAATGTTTTCATGGGAGGGTAGTTTCTCTGAGGCAGGGATCAGCATGGTCTGCATCTTGCTGGCCAGCTCCATCTCCCTTTTCAGTGCTTCCTGGCGGAGTGTCTCCTGGAAAAGCCGCTTGTTCTCAATGGCAACAACGATGATATTGGACAGGGTCTGAATAAACCGCAGGTGTTTAATGATGGGGCTTACCCCTTCGCCCTCCTCCTCAATATCGCCAATCAGCACAAATGCTATGGCATCGTCCTTGTGTGATACCGGAATGACAATATCCACCAGTTCGGGGAAGTGCTGAGGCTCTGAGGTGATAAATGAAATCTCCTCGAAAGGCAACAGGTCCCTCTCCATATTAATCTTTTGGAAGAATCTGTGTCCAAAGCCGGAATTTAACAGACATTCCCATTTGTCGGAGTATTTCAGAACAATTACTTTCCCGATATCCAGGTCATCGGTAAGCAGCTTTTCATACCTGCGAATCAGTTCACTGGTCGATACACTGTCGTTGATGGCCAGTGTAATATCCAGTAATGCGTTTAACTTGAACGTGGAAAGCTTTAGCCGGTTGTCTGAGATTTTAGCCATGCAGGTTTTTTGTGTTATTTTTTCACCCTTTCAGAATAGGAGCGGTCACGTGTATCCACTTTGATCATCTCATCGGTATTTATAAAGAGCGGAACCATTATTTTGGCACCGGTCTCCAGTTCGGCAGGCTTCTGTGCTGAAGTGGAGGCTGTATTCCCCTTCTCTCCGGGTTCTGTATAGCTTACCTGGAGCTCCACAAATGGAGGGAGGTCCACCGTCAGAGGTGTTTCGGTATCGGCATGAACAACGATCTCCACCGATTGACCCTCTTTCATCAGGTCGGAATTTTCAATCATCTCGGGTTGAATGGAGATCTGCTCGAAAGTCTCCAGGTGCATGAAGTTGACCCCCAGGTCATCTTTATACAGATACTGGTAGGGTCTTCTCTCTATCCTGGCTGTGTTTACCTTGACGCCGGCACTGAATGTATTCTCAATCACCCTGCCGGTGGTCAGGCTCTTCATTTTGGTCCTGACAAATGCAGGGCCCTTCCCGGGCTTCACATGCTGGAACTGAACGATGGTGTAAAGGTCGTTATTGAATTCGAGGCATAATCCGTTTCTGAAATCTGATGTTGTTGCCATTGAGTCTGTTTATTATGTAAATATATCAATATATTATTTTATGGTTGAAAGGGCTAAAGCACCTTTTTCTTTGGAATGGTGGCGATGAAATCCTTCAGGTAGAAGGGTTCAAAATAGGCCACATCCTCAAACTGCTGTTGCTGGTACCTCTTTAGTACCAGTTTGATCATGGAGCTGGCAGAAGGGTCGACGCCATCGATAAAATGTGCATGGGGATGAGCCAGGGCCTCTTTACATTTTCCGGCTCCGTTTCCGAAAAAACATACCTGATGGGTGGCCAGGATCTCCCTGTAGCTGTCACCATCAATGATATCGGCGCTTACCTTTCTGAAGACAGTGTTGTTCAGGGTATAGAATCCTGCATATACCTCCATCCTCCTTGCGTCCAGCATGGGACAAAGCAACAACTGATCGCCGAAAGAGGCCGCCAGCCTGATCACCTCGGGATGGGTGGCAGTACCGCTTGCCATGTTTTCCAGTGTTCCGGATGCCAGTAATGGAATCTCAAGGGCGTAAGAGAGTCCCTTGGCGGTAGATACACCGATTCTCAGTCCTGTATAGGAACCGGGACCTTTACTTACAGCTACTCCGTCCAGTTGTTTAAGAGTAAGCCCGGCTTCGGCAACCGCCTGCCTGACAAACTGGTTTAAAAGAATGGCATGTGATCGTTCCTGATCACTCTCTACCAGTGAAAGTTGCTGATCCCCTTCTGAAAGTGCGACTGAGCAGATATCTGTAGCGGTCTCAATATGTAGGATCAGGGGTTTGGTCATTGGCGTTTAATCCTTTTTCTTTTTGTCTCCCTGGAACAACTCCTCCTCGGTGACCACTTCCACCTGCATGTCGTTTTTCAACTGCCGGGAGATGGCCGAATAGGGAGACACAATGATCTCATCGTCCGGATCGAGCCCTTCAGTAATTTCAATGTAGTTATTGTCCTGGATTCCTGTTTTCACTTGCTTCATCCACGCTTTCCCCTCCGAAACTGTGAATACAACCACCATCGGTTCATCGCTGGACGATCCTGTTTCAACGGGTTCCGACACAGAGGAGACCGATCCGTCAGAGCTGATCTGATCGGTTCTTTGTTCCTCCTTTTTAACGACATTGCCAGTGGTATCCATCCTGGTGGTTACTGACTGAATAGGAATGGAGTAGATTCCGGTTCGGCGGTCGGTCTGAATATCGGCAGTGGCCGACATTCCCGGTCTTAGCGGGTACGGATTGGTCTCAGATATTTTGTCTTCATACGATTCGGTAAGAAGCAGGATCTTTACCATGAAATTGGTTACCTGGTCGGTGGTTACCCCAACGGTATTGGCCGATACGGGGATCTCTGAAACCACCCCTTTGAAACGGGTATCGGGATAGGCATCTACTTCGATCATGGCGGTATCGCGATTGGTGACGCGAACAATATCGTTTTCATTTACTTCCACTTCCACCTCCATCCGGTGCAGGTTGGCGATGCGAAGCATCTCTGTTCCGGACATCATGGATGTTCCTACCACACGCTCTCCCAGTTCCACAGAGAGGCTCGAAATGGTACCGACCATGGGAGCGTAAATGGAAGTCTTTTTCAGACTCTCATCTGCTTCATCCAGTGTGGCCTGTGCACTCATCACCGAAAACTCGGCTGCCTCTTTTTCAGCCAGGGCTGAGTTATAGGTGGTCAGGGATTGCTCGAATTCAGATTTCGAGATGGCATCGTCCTCGAACAGTTTGCTGTTTCTTTTGTAGTCCAGGCTGGCCATCTCCAGCTGCGCCTCCGACTGCTTCTGACGGGCTCTGGCATTGTTGAGTGAAGCTTCAGCCCTGTTGCGGGCCATCTGGTAGGCCTCAGGCTTGATTTTAAGCAGGTATTGCCCTTTGACCACCTCGTCTCCCTCCTTTACCACAAGGTCCACGATTTCGCCCGATACATCGGGAGAGATGGCTACCTCTGTTTCAGGCTGGATTTTTCCATTGGCGGTGATGATCTCTACAATCTCCCGCTCAATACCCGTTTCGGTGGCAACTTTAAGGTATCCTTCGTTACCGAACCAGCCCTGCTTTTTTCCTATGGCCAG
>JAGLPR010000025.1 GCA_023137255.1 Bacteroidales bacterium
ACCAGATGGCCAGGGATATGATCCTCTTCTTCCTCAACAAGCATTTTCCCGATCGGGACGGACTGGTCATCCCCAAAGAACCGCTGAAAATGGCAACTGACAGAGCCAGGCTGACCGCCATTTTCACCGGACAGGGATACGAGCAGGATTATAAAATCCTTACCAAAGAAGTAAGGGCATACGGTGAGAACATTCCGCCCCTGATCAATGCCTACATGAACCTCTCTCCTTCCATGAGAACCTTTGGAACCGTTCTGAACAAGGGTTTTGGAGATGTGGAGGAGACAGGAATTATGATCACGCTAAATGACCTCTACAAAGCGAAAGTGGAGAGACATGTGCTGAACTATGTACCCAAGCAGTTACAAAGAATCAAGAACATCAGACGACGTGACCTGAAGATCCAGAAACTGATTGCCCGTTTTCGCTTCACCAGGCGAAGTTAGTAGGCTCGTGTATTGATCCCGTGAATGTAGTTCAGGAATGAAGTGCTGACCACCTTGTTTCCACCAGGGGTTGGATAGTTGCCCGTGAAATACCAGTCGCCCAGATCATCGGGCACCGCTTTATGCAGGTTTTCAATGCTCTGGTAGACTATTTTTACTTCGGCCTTCACATCTGCATCGGTGAGCATCTCTGAAATTTTCTGGCTGACCTGTTCCGGTGTAAAGGGTTTGTAAATATCCTTCACATAGTTCACAAACTCCTCTTTGGGAAGGTCCTTCTGACCAGCACACTTTTTATACACCTCGTTGATCACATGCTCCATCTCATTCTCCTTGAGGAGCTCAATGGCCGCCTGGAAGGCAGTGAAATCGCCCAGTTTGGCCATATCGATCCCATAGCAGTCGGGATACCTGATCTGCGGAGAGGAGGATACCACCACAATCTTTTTGGGTTCCAGCCTGTCAAGGATCTTGATAATGCTCTGCTTCAGGGTGGTGCCCCTCACTATGCTGTCATCGATGATAACCAGGTTATCCACTCCCGGACGAATGGTGCCGTAGGTAACATCATATACATGGCTCACCATTTCTTTGCGACCCTTATCCTGCGATATAAAGGTGCGAAGTTTCAGGTCCTTGATGGCCACTTTTTCGATGCGGGTCCGCTCGGTCATAATCTTCAATACCTCCTCCTGGTCGAAGCTCCCGTTCAAGCCTCTGAGCTTTTCCAATTTGCGCTTCATCATATGGTCCTCCACCCCCTTGACCATACCGTAGAAAGCAGATTCGGCTGTATTGGGAATGAAAGAGAATACCGTATTCTCCACCTCGTAATCGATGGCTTCCAGAATATCGGGGACCAACAGTTCGCCCAGTTTCTTTCTCTCTCTGTAAATCTCCCGGTCGCTTCCCCTGGAAAAATAGATCCGCTCGAAGGAGCACGATTTCTTCTCCTGCTTCTCCCTGATCCGGTCGATGGACATATCCCCGTTCTTTTTAACCACCAGGACGTGTCCGGGAGGCAGCTCTTTCACGCTGTCAAATTCCACATTCATGGCGGTCTGGATCACAGGACGCTCCGAAGTGACAATGACCACCTCTTCATCGTGGTAGTAGAAAGCGGGCCTGATTCCCCAGGGATCGCGCATGGCAAAAACATCTCCGTGACCCATCATTCCGGCCACTGTATATCCTCCGTCCCAACGCTTGCTGGCACCCTCCAGAATTCCTGCCACATTAATGTTTTTCCCGATCTGGTGGGTAATATCACGGTTAGAAAATCCCTGCGATTTATACTGGTCAAATAAGCGCTGATTCTCGTTATCGAGGAAGTGGCCCACCTTTTCCAGCATGGTCACCGTATCGGAGTACTCTTTGGGGTACTGTCCCAGTTCAACAAGGATGTCGAATAACTCGTCCACGTTGGTCAGGTTAAAATTCCCTGCCATCACCAGGTTCCTGGTCCGCCAGTTGTTCTGACGCATCACCGGATGCAGGTTCTCAGTACTATTGGCTCCAAAAGTCCCGTATCGCAGGTGTCCCAGATAGGTTTCCGCTGCAAAAGGGAGGTTGGCTTTGGCCCACAGGGGATCGTTCAAAGCATCGGGACTAAGTTTCTCCGCCTCCTCCCACCTGGTGTAAATTCGTCTAAAGATCGCGTTGATGGCCGAAGATCCTGTCTCCCTCTCGCGGCTGAAATACTTTTTTCCCGGAGGAGTGTCCAGTTTCAGGCTGACTATCCCGGCTCCGTCCTGTCCCCGGTTACGCTGCTTCTCCATCAGGAGGTACAACTTCTCGAGTCCGTATCTCCAGGAGCCATATGTGAACTGATAATGTTCCAGTGGTTTAAGCAATCGGATCAGTGCAATGCCACACTTGTGTTTCACTTCGTCAGTCATACATCTAATCTGCTAGTCAGCATTCTTTGGAACTATATAATCAGGCACCCAAAAGGGATTGGGGAAATTCCTCTCTATCTTGTCTATCAATTTCAGAGCCTCGCTTCTGGTACGGCAGTCTCCCACATATATTTTGAAAAAGGGTTCGTCGTAACTGTTATAAGCGTCGATGCCGGGATAGAGCGTAAGGAACCTGGCTTTCTGGCGCTGCTGTTCCTCTTTGGCGCCCACTCCGCTTTCAGAGTAGATCCGGATCCGGTAGCCCGGGATGCCCGAGGTCTTTTTGTTGCTGGTAAGCAACTTGTAGTAATTGGCCATAATGAGACTGTCCGCCTCCACCGAAACCGTGTTGTAGCGCCCGGATTCCTGCAGGGCCTTAAGGAGATCCTCCCCTGATCCTGACTGCCCCGATTGTGCCATGACCACCGTTGCGGTAAACAGGGTATAAAGAACAAATGATAAGAAACGTTTCATCCGGCTGTTTTGAATGACAAAATTAATCAAATTTGTATTCTGTTTATCATACAATTAATAATTTGATTACATTCACCTGATGCAGCCACAATCGCATAAGAAACAGCGCCGAAGAGAGGTGTTGACGGGATTGATCACTCTCCTGGCTGCATTTAGTTATGTGGCATCTCTGCTGCTCGATTTCAATTTTGTAAGTCCCTATGCCACCATACAGGAAGACCTGGCGTACCTCTCCAACCACCTGCAGAATCAGAAGATCAGTGTATGGTCGTGGCTGATTACTTCAATCATGACCTTTGTTGCCATCCCCTTTTACCTGCTTCTTTTTCACAAAAGACTTAAAGTACTGCAGTATCTGAATGGTTTGCTGCTGCTTGGAGCATCGGGTGGGTTCCTGATGATGGGACTGACAGGACTAGGGTTGCTCCACGACCTCACCGACATTGTACAAAAGGGGATTGAACTGGCCGATGAGCAGACTAAGCTGGACCTGCTCTCCATGTTTCGCGATGAACAGTTCTACAGGCGTATCGGAAGCAGCTTTCTGGGCACATTTGCCGTCGGGCTGGGCCTTACAAAGTTCTGGATCAAACGATATCCACTTTTTTCCACCATACTTCTGTTTATTTCCGGACCCACCATGATCTATTTTAACTGGCACGATCCGGACCACATCATCCGGACCGCAGCCATGGCCGGAATTATGATTGGGATCTCCATCTTCTGTGTGAAACTCATAAATAAAGGACTGTAACAAGGCTGTCCCATTGAATTATCTCAATAACCCAATGGGACAGCCGTATGAAAAGAAAGGGGGGCTATGACATGGCGTCGTTTACCTCGTCGGTGATATTGAGGTTGTGTGAGACGGCCTGTACATCGTCGTCATCCTCAAACTCCTCCACAATTTTCATGATCTGTACCGCCTGCTCTGCGGTCAGATCGACCGTGTCGTTTGGAATTCTTTGCAGTTCGGCACTTTCAGGTTCCAGTCCCATTTCCTGGAGTTTCAGCTGAACATTGTGGAAATCTTCCATGGGGGTGGTGATCATAAAGGTATCTTCTTCCAGTTCGATCTCCTCCACTCCTGCATCGATGAGTTCAAGTTCAAATTCGTCAGGATCCAGCTCTCCTTTGGCCAGGCTGATGATCCCCTTACGTTCAAACATGAAGCTGAGTGATCCGTTGGTTCCCAGGTTTCCGCCCCGTTTAGTAAAAATGGATCTGACATTGCTTACGGTCCGGTTCCGGTTGTCGGTCAGGCTGTCGACAAACACTCCGATCCCGTGGGGCAGCATCCCTTCAAAGGTAAGTTCCATGAAGGATGAATTATCTTTATCAGCCTTGTTGATGGCCCTCTGGATGGTGTCCTTGGGCATGTTCATTCCCTTGGCATTCTGAACCGCTGCCCGAAGCCGGGTATTGGATTCAACATCTGTACCACCTTCGCTGGCAGCTACCGTAATTTCCTTGATTAACTTGGTGAAGAGTTTTCCCCTTTTGGCATCATTGGCGCCCTTCTTGCGCTTGATGGTCGACCATTTGCTGTGTCCAGACATAATTCTTGTGCAATGTTTACTACAAAATTAGAAAAATGCCGGTCTTCTGAAAGGCAATCAGCGACGGATCACCTGAACTCCCCCGAAAACCACATCCACTTTGATGTCTATGTGGGCGGTATCGGCTCTCCATGAATCACTTTCATAGATGGTCGTTCCGAATACTGCACTGTTTCCGTCGGGCAGTTCGGCCCCTGCAAAAACAGCATCTGCCTGAATTCTTACCGGTTTGTCCCTGGGAATAATGATTTGAGTTCCCCCAAACACGGTGCTTATCTTAGCATGAAAACTGCCCCGTTCAAGATCCACATTGGTGAAATCGTACACACCTTTGGCAAACAATACGGTATACTCCTTGCCCGATTCCGGATTCTCATAGACCCGTTCATTGAAGATGGTCTCCTCCGGTTTAAAGTGACGCTCGGAGATGAAACTCCGTCCAAACAGGACTTTGAGTCCAATCAATACAAGGAAAATCCCTACAAGTACCTTAAATACCGGAAAATCCACATTGAATACCACTTTGATAATAAGGGCGACTCCCAATAAGAGTAAAAACGCACCCCAGAATAATCCTGCTCCCATTTTCATCTGTTTAAATATATAAATATTAAAAATCTTCTAATGCAAGTATAAGGGGAAATGGCAGGTCCAGGAAGGACAATTCGGTAAACGGTTCCATATTGTCGGTAAATGGTCTTTTTTTCTACCTTTGCCCTCCGTGTCAACCCGCAAGCTTTACATAGAAACCTATGGCTGCCAGATGAATGTGGTGGACAGCGAGGTGGTAGCTGCCATTCTCCAGCAACACAATTACCAGGTGACTGAAAAACTGGATGAAGCCGACCTGGTACTGGTAAACACATGCTCCATCAGGGACAACGCTGAGCAGAGGGTCAGAACCAGGATCCGGGAGTTTGGTCGCCTTAAGGAGAAGAATCATTCGTTTTCGGTGGGTGTGATCGGTTGCATGGCAGAACGGCTCAAAGAGAAGCTGCTTGAAGAGGAAACCACAGTCGACCTGGTGGTGGGTCCCGATGCCTACCGCGATCTTCCAGCCCTGCTGCAAGAGGTAGAGAGCGGACAGAAGGGGATCAATACCCTGCTTTCGCTGGAAGAGACCTACGGTGACATTCGGCCCGTAAGGATGGACCGCAACCATGTGACCTCCTTTGTGGCCATCATGCGGGGGTGCAATAATTTCTGCTCCTACTGCGTGGTTCCGGGGACTCGCGGAAGAGAACGGAGCCGCGATCCGGAAACCATTGTCCGGGAAACCACGGAGCTGTTTGAACAAGGATACCGGGAAGTAACCCTGCTGGGACAGAATGTCAACTCGTACCGCTGGAAGGAGGGAAAGCAGCTCCTGAAGTTTGAAAAACTGCTGGCCAGAGTGGCGGAGATCGATCCGCAACTCCGTGTTCGTTTTGCCACTTCTCACCCCAAAGACATGTCGGACCAGTTGCTAAAGGTGATCGCAAAATATCCCAACCTGTGCCAGGCGATCCACCTGCCGGTACAGTCGGGCAGCTCCTCTGTGCTTTCCCGGATGAAGCGCCGGTATACCAGGGAGCATTACATGGAACGGATCCAGGCCATCCGCAAGTACCTTCCAAAAGCTTCCATCTCTACCGACGTCATCGCCGGATTCTGCGGGGAGACCGAGGAAGAGCACCAGCAGACCCTTAGCCTGATGGAGTGGGCCGGTTACGATTTTGCCTATATGTTTAAATACAGTGAGCGTCCGGAAACCTTTGCAGCTGAGAAACTCGCTGACGACGTTCCGGAGGAGGTTAAATCACGCCGCCTGAATGAAATTATTGAGCTGCAGAGTAAGCTTTCCTTACAGAGCAAAGAGCTTGATGTGGGCCAGACCTATGAGGTATTGGTGGAAGGCACTTCCAAAAAATCGGGCGATCATCTGTACGGACGCACCTCACAAAATAAAGTGGTTGTTTTTCCAAAGGGGAGTCTGAAACCGGGCGACTATGCCAGTGTGACCATCACCGACTGCACATCGGCCACCCTCATCGGGAATGTGGTGTAGTTAACCGAGCGTGCGAGCTCAACGAAGTCAATCCCGAAGGGCTCAGCGCAAATCTAACGGCAGCTAATCTAGTAACTGCAGGATCTTCTCTTCGGCAGGAACACAGGTACAAAAAGCAAGCTCTCCCTCCAGTTCCAGGAGAACCATCAACTCCTTAACCTCATCGGTAAGGTTGCAGAGTTTAAACTCACTGCCATATCGCCTGGCGTGCTCCGTAATTGTTTGTAATACTTCAAACCCTGAGGTATCGATGAACCTGATCCCTTCCAGGTTAAAAATCACGGAAATTCCCGGCTCCTCCACCAGCTCCTGGAGCTGCTCTTTTACCAGTTCTGAAAAAAGGGTATTCAACCTGTTTACCTGGAACAGCTCTACCCTGCACTCGCTGCCTTCTCTTGAAATCTTAAGCATCTCTATGGGTCACAACATTCAGGGTGTAAAGTAAAGCGTTTCAAAAAACACCCGGCATGAATAGAGTGTGAAGTTATCTACAAATAATCGTTAATAAAACGGTTGAAGTGAGCCAGGCTCCCTAAAAAGGATAGGTAAGCTTGTACCACTCCATATATTCCAGCAGTTTCTCCCTGTATTCCTCCAGACCCAGTAACTCCTCATCATAAATAAGGTAACTCATATCTGCCCTGCGAAAAGCAAAGTGCCTGGCACGGTCCTGCCGGTGAAAGAATTCCTTCTCATCCGTGGAAAAACCCTTGGGAAGCCTGGTCTTTTCCCATACGCCCACCAATTCATCATACACCTTCTGCCTTTCCGAAAGGTTTGTGTCAATGATTCCAATTGCATTGTCCATGGATTCATAGGCTGCCTGGTGACTTAAAAACCGCTGGTTGTGGGCTTCCTTAATGGCTCTTTCAAGCTCGGATAGTGCCAGGTAGGTATTGCAGGTATGGCTTACCAGGTCTGCAATGCTTGTGAAAAGTTCCAGGTCATAGCTATTCTTAATACCGGCTTGCTGATTGGCCCGGATGATTTCCATGGCACGATCCATCTGTTTGATCTGTGCACGGGACTCCTCGATTTTTGCTGCATACTCCCGGTTCCAGTATTCATCATATTCCAGGTTATCGCCGCGTGGCAGGACGGGGAGATGGGTCTTACCTATATCACCGTAGTGCCATACCCTGCGCTCAAAAGAAGTAT
>JAGLPR010000250.1 GCA_023137255.1 Bacteroidales bacterium
GGTGATACCTTTCCCTTTCGCATGCAGCGCTTCCCGCAACTCTAATACAAAAGGATTATATAATGTACCAATGGTCGGTAATAAATTCCACTCAATATCTACATCCACCCCATCCAGGTCATACCTGTCAACGAATTCCAGGATATTATTAATGAATCGCGTCCTGTTTTCAGGCTCCAATAAAGATTTCCACGCGACAGGATCCAGTCTGCCACCTCCGGCCAGTGATATAAATACCCTGAGTCCTGCATCGTGTCCTTTTTTTACAACAGGCATAATATCTGCATTCCCGCTGAATACAAGTTCCCCATTGGAATCAGGATTGGCAAAAGCCAGATTCAGATAGGTAAGTTCAGTCAGTTGGAGGCTATCAATTATTTCAAAACCTCCGGCACCCAGATAACCAACAATTTTGAAATCGGTATCCTCTACATAGATATCCGGTCCCGTTGCATACGGTTTTTTCACACAGGAACAGAAAAAGAAAAAACAGAGGCTCAACAGGAGAATGTGGTGTTTCTTTGAAGTCATCATTTTTTTATTATTGAAATGTATAGTGCTTAATATCATCCATTCAAAAGCCTGTCTGCCGCCAATACACAGAATATATAGGTTGCCGCACCCCCAATCACATACTCTGTTTGTTGCCAGAGGTACGGGAAAGGTTCTTTCAGTTCTGGTAAGTCGGGCCTTACCAATGCAGTCCCGGAAACCACACCGCCGGGAATATATGACCATTCGTGCATATTGAAGCCATAGGCTTCCGTCAATGAATGTGCTCCCACTCCGGATACCAGCGAAGTATTGGAAGCAGGATGACAGCCGAGCACATAATTAACGACTCTCAATACATTTTCGCGGTCAAAAATATCCGGGAAAGCCTGGTTCAAATAGAATTGTTCAACAGCATACTTCTGTATGCTCCATCCAACACCCCATATCCTGGGTTGCCAGGGCACGCCAAACGGTGTTTCAGCAAGTAAAACATCCAATTCCTCTTTATATTTTTTTAGCCCATCTATGATGGCATTCCTGAACGAATCATCATTTACTCTGTCCAGGGTCTGAACGACCAACCAACCTGTACTGCCTATATTCTCGATAATTACCGGCATCAATTCAATGATTCTTTCCCTGTACTGATTTCCATCAGTGGTAATCAGCAACTCGGCCGTTGCCAGGATCTCCTGTACTTCAATATCCCTTGGTGTATAGGCGTTGGGTTGGTCCACAGGACCATGACTTTGCTCAAAGGCCCAGGATTTTTCTGCGGTAGCCAGACATTCATCTGCCAGATCATCCTCATACCCACGAAGTACACGACTTCCTGCGGCCAATGCATAGATTGCCTTATATTCCAACGGCGTATGTTTATTGGTGAATACCCAGCGGTCATCCTGCACACCTGAATGGTTGCCTGCGACCTGATCCGGCTTTAATGAGGCATCATAGAACTTCTGATCTGTCAGGGAAGCTACATCTCCTAAAAAGGACCTCCCTTCTCTCGTCTCCACGATCCCGGGAAAACAATGCCCCGCAATACGGTACCCTGTCAGGAGGTTTTCCACACCATGCTTCACCTGTTGAACAAGATCGGGAATACCGTCCGGTTTATGCAAAACAACCAGGCGTTTCTCCTGGTCAACAGCAGTCTGGTCTGTCTTCACATCGAAGATTTCCGAGGCCAGGGCCAGGAAATACAGGGTGGTGGCCTGCGAACCCGCAGCAAGATCATTATCTCCCGCATCATGCCACCCTCCCCGGTTCAGTCCCGGAATGGAAGTCATCGGTTTATATTGAGTTTCAGTCTTTGCATAAGACCTGTACCCGTCTGCATGTTCAATAGACACCGGTGCCTGCAGGGCATCATCAAGGTGACAGGCATCATGCCATACTCTCCATCGGTCCTTGATCCGCATATGGCACATCTGTATGGGCAGAAAGCTTTCCAGGGTGGGTTGCCAGACATTTTTTTTATACACGTCCACCGCAATTCGGAACGGTTCAGATTTTTGATTACCGTACCGGATCATATACATTCCCGGATCGGTGATGGAGGAGAAATCAAAAATCGCATATTCATATCGCAGAAATTTTCCCCACCTCTCAGGGTTATGTGAGAGCACTTCCTCGGTCCCGCCCTCTTCCCTGATCCGAAACAATGATGCTTTACCTACCGATTTGGTATGCTGGTCTAATTCAATGATGGCATGTTTGATCTGCTCAGGATGATAACCTACCTGGGAGAAAGCAATCATAGGGTCGCGTTCCCAACCTGGAACAGAATTAAGTCTAATAATCCATTCAATGGCGCCTGCTGTTTTGCCCGCTGGTATCCTGGATTGCAAATAGACCCACTCATGCCTGTTTAAATACCTCCCATCGATCAATTCAAGTTCCCCTTCAACCTGTTCTATCTCCATTTTCAATAACGGATCTTCTGCGGCTATGACAAACCGGGTGCCGGTAGCTAAAGGTGTTGGGCGTATGTTCCCATCTGCATCAATGACCGTGGGACCATTTACCTGCCTGGGAAAAACATCAGAAGTTTCACCAAGTTGAAAAGTTTTTCCAAAATAAGCTGAAGGATAAAACTCAAGCTTGAATATGGCGCTATTCCTCCATTCCTCACGGAGGGGCTGTTCCAGGTCTACCGACACACGGAGAGCTTCACCTTCAGCCTCAAGTTTGATCGTGTAGTTGAACTCAAATTCCGGATAGGTTACGCTGGTGGCAATCGAACCATTCTTCCGGTCAACATTTCTTGTAGCCTTGGTCTGTGCCGGAAGTTCACCTTCACCTCCCTCCTGGAGGTCCAGGCTGATATACCCGTTCGTGGCCACTCTTTCACCATGCTGAATTATTTCAATACCTGCCTGTTTGCCTACTGCGTAAGAATTGTGAAAAACCAGTACATTCAGTCCGGGTGCCTCAAAATATTCGAGATCGTTGATCTGCCATGTGAAAGAGGAATCGCTTTGCTGGCAATTATTAAAGAACAATACCAGAAATATAGCCATCAGGGATATGGTGATGTACTTAAACAGGGTGGTTTTAGGTTTTAACATGATGGTTTAATTCTTTAGTTTTAAAATTTCGTTTCAAAAGGCGAAAATTCAAATGGTAAGTGCAACGATTAAATATCAAAGATAAGCGGGCCAGCCTGCTTTCGCAAACCATCACTTCATTTACTGAGGTACAAATCGGTCTGGTACAAATGTAAAGAGGCTACCCCTGAATGAGACAGCCTCTTTACAATATTGAAATCAATAGTAATTATCCATCAATCTCCGCCGTCCCACCAGATCCTGGTCATGAAATCATTAGGAAGTGTAGCGCCTTCCTGGTAGTTCGGATTGATACTCGGTTCACTTGTTGGATACTCTAATCTTCTGAATATCTGATTATTGGATACATTACTCGGGTAACCTTCCGCCGGAGGCTTCACAAAGCTTGGCATGCCTGTTCTTCTCCAGTTTGCGTATGCTTCGTAAGAGTTCTGCATTATGCTGGCAATCCAGAACTGAGTAGCAATCTTCTCCTCATCAACGGCTCCCAGAGAGGCAATGAATGCATCAATATCTCCGGGATCCCTGGCAAACGATGCATCATGAAGGAGATACCTGTTGATATCCGCGCGGATACCTGCTTCAAAATGCTCCTGAGCAGACATGGGTGTGGTAGAAATACTGCGTTGCGCAATTTCTGCCAATGCAAGTTGCGTTTCACCATAAGTTACGAGCACATGAGTTTCATCGAGATCAAGCAACTTGGGATTCAATCTTGAGAAAATCACCTGTATATCGGCAGGATCCTCAGGAGCAAGTCCAAGATATTCTTTCAGGCGTATGCTATTCAGTCCGGGTGGCTCACCCCATTGCGCCAACGGGTCGATATTCGCTGTACCGTTATCTATGTCAGCCCATTGACCGATACCGCCACTGATGATCATCAATCTCGGGTCATCATCAGCGACATCGTTAGGATCAGGGCCCTTCAGAAGATCAAGAACAGCCTCACCCAATATGGTGCCATGACCGCCATCTGCCGGATGCCAGGCACGGGAATATCCATTCTGGTTCCACCAGATATCCGGCCCCATGGCCATCGGTACCTGGCAGTTGTCAAGGTTGCTCCCCATCAGTAAATTACTGGCAAGTGCTACATCAATCCACTTTTTCCCATTTGCAGGGTCCACTTCATAAATTCGCAGTCCCAGCTTCACTATCAGAGAATAAGCAAGCTTGCGCCATTTGGTAAGGTCGCCCTGGTAGATCATGTCAGCACCAGCGAGATCATCGGTTCCTGCTGAACCCAGACCAATGGCAGCCTGTTGAAGTTCCCAGAGGATCCCACCGCGGACGCCACCTTCATCAATGCCTTCCTTGAGGTAGATATCTCTCTGGTGGTCATAATGAGGATTGAAGATCCCTTCAATACCCCTGTTAGCCTCAAAGTAAGGAACGTTACCATAAAGGTCTGTCATCCTGTGCATGCAAAATGCATACAGGATACGCGTGACATTATACGTATTGGTCATTTCAGGATCTATACCAGCCGGACCGGTTTGTCTTAGTATTTCACCGGCTTCCTTAAGCGCTTCCAGATAATACCTGTCAAAGTAAGATGCTGAATGAGAAGGGAATCTTGTGTAGGTATAACCTGCAGAATAGTTATCACCCGCAAAATGCTGGATCAGGTGACCTGAATAGATAATGTTTGCTCTCCAGTTAACGTACCTGTTTTCAGCCGTCCGCAACATCACCTGTGACATATTGAAACGCCAGTCTATCTCAGTAGATGCATTAGGGTTGATGTTCAGGTCTGTCAGACTCTCTTTGTCACACGAGCTAAAAGGAATAAGCCCGAACGCCAATGCTATAATTAAGATTTTATTTATATGTTTCATTATTTATAGATTATTTAGATTAAAATTTAACCCTTAGATTGAATCCATAACTCCGGGTCTGTGGCATACCGAAGTAGTCCAGTCCCTGTGCATTGGTGTTTTGGTAGTTCATTTCCGGATCGATGTTGTCCACATGTCCGCTGATCAACCAGAGGTTTCTTCCAACAAAAGAGAGATTCACAGAGCTGAAAGGTGTTTTTTCCATCATGCGGCCTGAGAATGTATATCCGAAGATAACCTGCCGGAGTTTCCAGAACGAAGCATCATAGATAAAATAGTCGGACGCATTGGCATAACCGCTCCAATATCCCTGTATATCCGCCGGATCTGTTATCGTCATATTCAGCGGTTCACCATCCGGATTAACCCCTGAGATGGGAATACCATCTTCACGACCCTCCACAGTCATCTGGTGCAATCCCCATTGAACCAACCGAACATTGGTTCCTGAATATATATCTGCTCCCACTTTAAAGTCTACCAGGAAGCTTAAGTTAAATCCTTTATACCTGAACGAGTTGTTGATGCCGCCAACAAACTTGTGTACGCCCTGCCCCAGGTAAGATACGGTATCTGTGATTTGCGGGCGTCCGGTAATTGGATCATACACCTTCTCTCCGTTGATTGTTGCATGTGTAAACCCTACGATACTACTGTATGGCTCATCAACAATCTGATGGACAAATGCCCACCTGGTCCTGGGTTCTCCAACCTGCAGCCGTTTAATTTTACCATCCTCTGATAACCTGACAACCTTGTTGTTATTGGCAGAAAAGTTGAGATTGACGTCCCATACCAGGTCAGACTTCACAGGGGTAATCGTCAGCATTAATTCAATACCGCTGCTTTCGATCTCACCAATGTTCACTGTAGTACCTGTAAAACTCGATGCCTGAGAGATGGAGGCAGACAGAATATCATCCTCTGTTGTTGCCTGATAATAAGCAATATCAAGCCCCAGCCTGTTCTCCGCGAACCTGAGGTCCGCCCCAATTTCAAAGTCGGTTTTGCTCAGAGGTTTGAGTTCCGGATTAGGAATACTCGACTGTGAGATACGACCCATAGGATAATTCAGGTGCCCTTGACCCGTGAGTGAGTAAGTGAGCAATGTATTGTAAGGATCGGTATCACCACCTACCTG
>JAGLPR010000251.1 GCA_023137255.1 Bacteroidales bacterium
GGTAGAGAACCAGTCATTTCGTGCAGTACCTGTCAGAAAAAGGAATCCGCCATAGCTTAATTCTGCGGAGCCGAACAACGAGTTAATACCTTTTATATCATAATCGTAACTGATCGTTTGGCTTGCACCGTTTCCAACAGAATGAAAAAACGGGATATTCATATTGCTTGAATGAAGGTGCAACCCTTCATACTCCCTTCTCATCAGGTTACCGCCCACAAATACATTCACGCCGATCTCTCCCCAGATATTGTCATACCCGGCCATCCATTCGTAGTTTGTCTCCCGCACATTGAACTCACACTCCTGTACACTACCACCCCGTTGATAGGCAGTTCCGTATGGTACTACGCGATGTCTCTTCCTTGTTGACCAGTCCATACCGGCACGGCCACGGACCCATAAATTGTCAGTGAAATTGTATTTTAGTAATGCATGCCCGATCATCCTGTCTCTTGTACTGCTGTTTTCATATTGGTATGCACTCCAGTAAGGATTTTGCATCCAGGGGTGGCTGAAGCTCAATTCCTCACCATTAATAAAGTCAGTACCCGGGCTATATTGCTCGTCCCATATGGCACCTGGCTTATCCGGATCACCTTCGAAATATGACTGGTCAATGGTAGCAGGCATGGCAAATATTGCCTGGCTTGGATTGCCCGGAGCATCAGATACCATTGGCCTGTTCATGGCCTCTTCATTGGAGTAGAGTATTTTTGCACCCAATTCCAGTTTACCATAGGTTCCATTGGTAGATAATCCCATATTGAAACGGTCGAATCCGGCATTTGGCATAGGGCTCTCATTGCTGAGGTATGAAAATGAAGCCCTGTAAACCTGCCGCTCTCCGCCACCATCAATGGCGAGGGAGTTGGTCCAGGAGGAGCCGTTGCTGTAGAAGTCCTTTACGTTGGTTCCGTCAGAAAAAGTGTTTGTATACGGCTTTTGGGTTCCGTCAAAAATATAGGCCTGTGAATCATCAATTCTCGCACCCCAGGCGACGTCTGACTGGCCCAGACCGTCGATGTTATTAAGCGGCTTCACACCCAGATCACCGTGTCCGTAAACGGTTTGATAATCGGTTAGATCATAAATGGCCTCAAACACATAATTGGTATTGAATTCCACTCCAATACCCTGCTTTCTGGTGCCTTTTTTGGTAGTGATCAGGATCACGCCATTGGTAGCCCTGGATCCGTATAGAGCAGCAGCAGATCCACCCTTTAGTACGGTCATCGATTCGATATCATCCGGGTTGATACTCGTTGTTCCGTCGCCTTCGTCGGTACCACCCCACATGCCGGCCTGACCGTAGTTGTTATTGTCCATCGGAATACCATCAACTACATACAATGGCTGGTTATTTGCGTTAATAGAGGAGTTCCCGCGAATGATGATACGGCTGGATCCAGCAGGACCCGTAGCCATATTACTCACATTCACTCCGGCAACCTTTCCAGTCAGTGCGTTGGCAATGTTTAGTTCCCGGGCTTCCGTAAATTCTTCACCGCTAACTTCAGTAACGGCGAAGCCGAGCGCCTTCTTTTCACGCGCAATACCAAGAGAAGTTACTACCACCTCATCCAATCCTATAAGACTGGGTGCCAGCGAAACATCAATAACAGTAGAATTACCTACAGCGATGACCTGGACTTCAAATCCCACGAATGAGAATTGAAGTGAAACATCACCGTCGGGAATTTCAAGAGAATAGTAACCCTGGGCGTTTGTAATTGTTCCGATTGCCGCATTCTGAATAACTACATTTACACCCGGTAGGGATAAGCCGTCACTGCTACTGGTAACAGTACCAGTAATCGTCCGCTGCTGGGCAAATGTAACAGCACCCAGAATGAACAATAGAAAAGTACTGAGAAGCAAATGCTTCACATACCTTTTCCATAAAAAAAACAATGATTTAATTTCCATAGTTTAGTTAGTTAAGGTTGGTAACTTAATGATCATAGATTAGTATAACAGTCATTTTTTACACCAAAATCCTTTATGATGTTTATTTAGTTAGTTTTCTAAATTTAGCAATGATTTAACATTAATGCAAATGCGAAACTTTAATAAAGTAAAAATAGACTGCCCGAAGGTTCTCATGTTTCAAAAAATCGGAGAAAAACTATAATGAATTCGGTACGAGATCCTAATCTGGGATCAATTAGTCGTAAATTGGGCCTTTATGGAATGATCTAATTTTCTTAATTGTGGAAGTAAAGAAATCATCATGGTAGGAAGACGGCAGACCAGACTTGCAGTGCATCTGTTTCTGACCAGAATATTCATTGGAATTCTTATTTCCTCAACGGGAGCCTTAGAAGTCTTCAGTGCAGAATCTGAAACAAACAGGAGATATTATTTCGATCAATTTACAACAGGGGAAGGATTGTTTCGAAAAAATATCGATTGTATTATCCAGGACGAGGAAGGTTTCATTTACACATGTACCCAGAATGGGTTGTATATTTTTAATGGAAATTCTTTCAAAGTATTATATCAGGATTCCAATCCTGAAATCAGCAATAAAACATTTTCAGCAATATCTATCGGTTCAGGAAAAATTATAATTGGAACCGTGGATAAGGGACTGTATATCTATGATAAACGACTGGAGAAAATATATCACCCTGAACTGGTATTAAATGACAGACTGCTTAACCCTTCCATCCGTTCTCTTTTTGAAGATCAGCAGGGGGTTATCTGGGCCGGTTGCACCAGCGGCAGAGTGCTGATCATTGATAAACAGGATTTACTTACAGCCGGAGACAAAACCGTGATTGACTGTCAAACAATTAGAACCGGGAATAGTCATGCCGTAAATTCCATTTGCCAGTGGGGAGATGATGTATATATCGGAACAGACGGCCCAACCTTATACTACATCCATGCATACAAATCAAAACAACAGGCGGTAAGGGCGAAAAACCTTGATCAATCGTGCCGGCAAATACTTAGCCTGCATGTGAATAACAACATGCTGTGGTTAGGCGAAGGTCCGGTGTTAAAGTTTAATTGTTACGACCTTACAAATGAAGTTTCTCTACCCGATTTGCCCATTTCAAAAAGCACGCCCTGTCGGGCACTCTACTTTTTGAAAAGAGCAAAGGCCAGCCCTTCGAAACTTTTGCCTGCGCGCAGGAAAACAAGCGATCGCAGAGGTATTGATTCTCCTCGCTGCTTACAGCGAGGTATCATCGATCCTTTTATTTGTTTATTCTATTGCGCTCGCCAATCCCGAAGCAAGCTTCGGTGAATGTGCGGGCAAGATTCATAATTTTTCACCGTTATGCACAACAGGGCTTGTGAACAACCCGATTTAACGGGATTCTTTGATTCTGACGGATATAGGATACCGGATTGTCCGATGTTTCACCGATCTTCCCGGATCGCCAACCGGCCGGCTGATCGGCCGGCCAGGTCCGATCTTAAGGGAAATTCAGCATACAGTTCCACAACCCGGACCGTCCGACACGGGCGGAACCGCCATAGTTCAGGAATTTTAACCTTCTTCTCCTTCGAAGAAGGTTCGAACTTCGTTCAGAACATCCGACCAAAACAGGAAAACCACCGTTGCGAAAGCATCGGTGGTTTTTGCGTTTTATGTTGTATTCTTCAATGCTGCGATAGCGAGCAGTACACCCAAAACTATACCAAGGAAGGCAGCAAACAGCACCCTGAATTCCTCCGGTAACAGAAATGTAATTGTTTGTGCAGGGATCCAGAAAAGTGGAATGGTTCTCTTAAACACAAAATTCCACTGAACATCCCAGTTAATTTCCTGAAATATCCGGACAAAATGTATGGGCTTTAAGAACCCCCTCAAAGTTCCGTCATTTTTCAAAATATGGATATCAGTAATTTTATGGAAAGTCATCATCACCGGAGCATAGAAAAGATTCAGCGCTGTAGAAATACTGAATGAAACTAGTACTTTCCTCCAGCTCAGGTCCGAATGCAGTATACTGCCTGCATCCTCAAGACCTACCTTCTCAAGAAAAACAGGTGTCCCGGCTGCAAAAATCGCAAAAGCCATATAAATAGTCACTCCAAGAAATCCCCAAACGATGGCACGCGGGATCAGTCCAAATCCCTGTTGATGATACCTGCCGGTCTTAATCCTGAGTCCAATGACTTCGCCCAGCGTGGCCAGGATGGAAAACTTGATAAAGCTCATCACAACTCCATGCTCCAGGTTGAATTGATAATAAGTTTCAAATATTTTATTGAAAATGAAAAACGGGAGAAAAAAGACGACAACTCCAAGTAGAAAAAACAGATCTTTTCGTAAACTCATACCTTCATTATTTACTAAAAAATATACTTTATTGACGGGGAATTTGTTGGAGCAAGGAAAATCATTAAACAGTAATATCCCACCTTTTATTGTTGGCATATCTGACTTGTGTGATCAACCACAATCTTCCATTCACCATTGATTTTCTTCCAGATCAATAAAAAATGGCCACCCGGCCGGTCATTTTCCCTTTCCAGTTCCCAGCTTCCCGTCAGGCTTACAACATCTTCACTGTGCTTTGTCAGATCTTTGATTTGAAAGGATAGCTTGCCCATGGTTGCTCTGTCGGGGTAACCGGTTTTATAACTCTCAAGTGTCTGTTGCCACCCCTTGGTGATACCGTTTGCGCCACCAAACTGCAACTCTTCAGAATTCCAGTAAGCTTGCATAAATGCTTCTATGTTACCATTGTTCCACGCCCTCTGCTGTTGGTAGAAGATCTTTTTTATCTGTTCAAAGGTTGCCGAATCATTCTGAGCCAGAACACTGGCATTGCAGAAAAAGATCAGACAGGCAAAGAGGAACAGCGTGATACTCTGAAGTTTTTTCATCTATATTAGGTTTGTTTTGTATTTTAGACCTATGAAAACAAAGCTTTTTGCAACACTAACAGCTGCGATCCTGCTACTCACCTTTCACATTCAGTGCGAAGGACAGGAGAAATGGATCACTCTTTTCGATGGAGAAACCCTGGATGGATGGTCGGTCCACAGCGGGTTTGCCACTTACAGAGTCGAGGATGGAACCATTGTGGGACAGGCCATCAAGGGAAGTCCCAATAGCTTCCTCTGCACCCAACGTGAATTTAGCGATTTTATCCTTGAGTTCGAGGTATTCCTGGATGATCCTGAGCTCAATTCGGGGGTACAGTTCAGAAGCCAGATCGCAAAACACGAGCAGGTCTTCTGGTTCAGGAATCAGGAAGGAGAATACCAGTCCCGCACCATCCCTGCCGACAGGGTATATGGCTACCAAGTGGAGATTGCTTCTGAATCGATAGGTGCTTCAGGAGGTGTATATGACGAAGCGCGCCGTACCATGATGCCGTGGTGGCCCCAGAAGGGTTCCGTGGAGAGCAAAGCTTTTAATAACGATCAGTGGAACTCATACCGGATCGAATGCAAGGGCGATTCCATCAGGACCATTGTGAACGGGGTGGTGATCACCGATTTCAGAGACGCGCTGAGTCTACAGGGGATCATCGGGTTGCAGGTGCACAACGTGGGCAACGATACTACCCCCTACCAGGTGCGCTGGAAAAACATCAGGATTCTGCTGCTGGATTAATTGCTCTGCCCTGAAGGATTAAATTTTGGGTTCCCAGCCGGGTTCGTATTCACGACCCCACAGTTTCATCGCTTCGCGGTCATACATTCTACCGGTGGCATTATCAATGTCGAAACCCTTTCCAATGCGGTAGGCGATGTTGGAATAGTGAACCATGGCCATGGTAATTACCCCGTCGGAGATGGGTGCATTCAGCTTGGCTTTACCCCGGATGGCATCAAAGAAATTTACCACATGTGCTGTGGACATATCTCCTCCCCCGCCAAGTGCAGTACCGGCTTCATTTGAAGTGGCTTTGCTGTCTTTGACCACCTTCCCATTGCGGTCATACAACACATATTTCCCCCTGTCTACATAAACGGTTCCCTCACTGCCGAAAATGATGGTTCCCCTCCCCGATCCATAGGTGCTGTATCCATTGCGACTCTTTCCATCCCACTGGATCACTTTGTCGCCCGCAAACCTGAAGCTGACATCCATGGTGTCGTACATATCCCAACCATCGTCCATGAAGTGTCGTTTTTGTGCCTCCACATCCACGCGGGTGGGATAATCCACCTGGAGCGCCCACCGGGCCACATCAAATTCGTGGGTGCCATTGTTGCCCGACTCAGCTGTTCCATAATCCCAGCCATACCAGTGCCAGTTATAGTTCCAGGTCTCCTGAGTATAGGCACGCCGTGGAGCCGGACCCTGGAAAAGGTCCCAATCCAGTCCCTCATGCACCGGGGCACTTTTCTGCACAGGAACTTCCCCTCTCTGGTTTGTATAAAATGCGACCGCCTTGTAGGGGGTGCCTATGATACCGTTGTGAATCTCCTTGATAATCTCGATGGTATGTAGTGAGGAACGCTGCTGAACTCCCATCTGAACCACTTTGTTATATTTCTCCTGAGCCGCAACAATCAGCTCATTCTCATTCATGTTATGGGTAGCAGGCTTCTCCACATAGACATGTTTTCCCCCTGCAACAGCCCTGATGGCACCTGGGGTGTGCCAGTGGTCAGGGGTCGCATTGAACAGTATATCCACATCCGGATCGGCGATGACTTTGCGAATATCGTTCTCCAGCTTTGGATCGTACTTGATGTGCTCAGAAAATCTGCCAGCTGCACCCTCCCGCTGGCTTTGCATGACATCACAAAGGTATAGCAACTCTACATTGTTTTTCTTATTGGCAATGGGGGGTATAAACGCACCCAGTCTCCGTCCCAATCCGGCAATGGCAATGTTTAACCGGTCGTTTGCACCAATGATCCTGCCGTAACTTCGGGCCGACATTCCCAGCGCTGAACTACCCATGGCCACTCCAGCTGTTCCTGCTGTGACTTTCCTGATAAAATCTCTTCTGTTTGTACTCATTTCAATTTGTTTATTTAGTTGCTAATACCTGTCAGATTTGCTACCTGTAATTTTAACCATTTTAATCAAGAAATCCTTGAGGCCTGCCCCTCAACATCATGAAAAAAGTCAATTGGTAACCCAAAACAACTTCATGAATTTCAAGGATTATTTACTACTTTGACAAAAACTACAAGCACACTTCAAATACAAACCTTATCTATCAATTGTTTCAAAGAACGTATTTTTATAACATCAAAACAGTAGTGACCATGAATAGGTCTGAAAACAAAAACTCAAGAAGATCCTTTCTTAAGAAAACCATACTGGGTACCGCAGCTGTCACTTCTGCACCCATGGTACTCTCCGGGAACTACAACCAGCGATTACTTCTAGAATCCAGGTCCTATGACGCGGCCTCTTTTGCAGCCAACGACCAGATCAACCTGGCTCTGATCGGAACCGGTATCCAGGGTATCTATGACACCACCACTGCACTGCGGGTACCGGGTGTAAAACTGGTGGCAACCTGCGATCTTTACACTGGCCGGCTGGACCGGGCCAAAGAGCTGTGGGGAAATGACATATTTGTAACGCGCGACTACCGGGACATCCTGGATCGAAAAGATGTGGATGCTGTGATTATTGCCACTCCTGATCACTGGCACAAGAAAATCAGCATAGAGGCACTGAAAGCAGGGAAAGCGGTCTATTGCGAAAAGCCCATGGTGCAGAAGTTTGATGAGGGACATGAGTTAATTGAGGCCCATAAAAAATCGGGCAAAGTGATGCAGGTGGGCAGTCAGGGAATGTCGTCGCTTGGAAACGAAAAGGCCAAAAAACTGTATGAAGATGGTGCCATCGGTCAGATTGTTATGCTCGACATGTACAACGACCGCTACTCGGCCGAAGGCGCCTGGAATTATCCTATCCCACCCGATGCCACCCCCGATACAGTCGATTTTGACACCTTTCTGGGTCACGCTCCCAAAGTGCCCTATGAACTAAAACGTTTTTTCAGATGGAGAAACTATAAGGATTATGGCACAGGGGTCGCCGGGGATCTGTTTGTGCACGCCTTCTCCACCCTCAATTTTGTCCTCAGTTCCCATGGTCCTGAACGGGCCCTTGCCACAGGCGGTTTAAGGTACTGGAAAGATGGCAGGGATGTTCCCGATGTCACCATAACCCTATATGATTATCCGGAAACAGAGACGCATGCCGCATTTAATGCCGCATTCAGGGTCAATTTCATTGCCGGTAGCGGAGAAGGAGGCGGATTCCGGCTGGTGGGAACCGAAGGTGAAATGCACGTGGGATCGAACAGCGTTAAACTGATCCGCTCCAAGCTGGGCATGAAGCCGAGCGGTTATGCCCTGGTAGCCCATACTGAGGAAAATCAGAAAAAGATAGTAGCGAAATATGATCAGAAGTATGCCGATGAGAGATCTTCAGATCTAAAGATTGGTGAAACTATATGGGAAGCTCCTTCGGACTACAAAGGAGGTCACTATGACCATTTTAACAATTTCTTCCTGGGTATTCGAGGAGAGAAAAAGATCATTGAAGATCCCACATTTGGTTTGCGTGCAGCAGGAGCCGCACTGCTGGCCAATGAGAGCTACTACAAAGGGCTACCTGTCAAGTGGGATCCAGATGCTATGCGTTTAATCTGATAAAGGAACAGGAAGTAATGAAGAAGACATTTTTTATACTCAGTCTGCTGCTTATTGCAGCAGTTATATTTGCCCAGGAGAAACCTCTGAATATAGTAGTTCTGGGTGCACATCCGGACGACTGCGAAGGAGATGCAGGTGGTATAGCCATCATGTATGCCAAAATGGGTCACCGGGTAAAGTTTGTATCACTCACCAATGGAGATGCGGGCCATTTTGCCATGGGTGGAGGGGAACTGGCCAGGGTAAGGTACGCTGAAGCTCAGGAGGCTGGTAAGAGATTAGGTGTGCTGGAGTATACAGTACTGAATAACCACGACGGGGAGCTTATGCCCACCCTGGAGAACCGTCTGAAGGTGATCCGTGAGATCAGGAACTGGAATGCCGATGTGGTCATCGGACCCAGGCCCAACGACTATCATCCCGATCACAGGAACACGGCTATACTTATGCAGGACGCCGCTTACCTGGTGATCGTTCCCAACATTGCCCCTGAGGTTCCGCCCTTAAAAAAGAACCCTGTCTTTCTGTTCGCCATGGACAGGTTTCAGAAGCCCAATCCCTTTGAACCGGATGTAGCTGTGGATATAGGTGAAGTGTTTGATCAAAAAATCTATGGAATGGCTGCCCATGAGTCACAGTATTTTGAATGGCTGCCCTGGACCTCAGGAACCCTGGAGACCATTCCGGAAAATGAGAAAGGCCGGTTAGAGTACCTGGCAAAACGGAGAACGTTTGCACCCACAGAAACCGTCAGAGAGTGTTTGTTAGAGTGGTATGGTGATGAAGCTGACGGGGTCAAACATGTGGAGGCATTTGAAATCTGCGAATATGGAAAACAACCCGGTAAGGAGGAATTACTCAGGCTGTTTCCCATGTTGCCGGAATGATGCCTTAGATCTTAAGGAAACGATACTCCTGGGAACCCTGGTATATAATCAACTCCAGGGTTCCTTCCTGATTTTCTTCAAATCCGAATGAGATATCATCTTCCTTGCTAAAGAACCGATTTTCCGCTTCCGGATACATTTCGAAGGTGGGATCTTCCCAAAGCTGTACTCCCTTCAAATGATCTTCCTGAATGGTGACTTCAATGATCAGTTCCAGACCCTGTATGTTCAATTGGTACTCACCTGCGAATAGCTGGAGGGCCTCCTCTTCCAGAGGAAAAATTTTCTTTATGTCCGGCTTATAAATGCTCCATTGGTAAACCTCAGAGAATGAGCGAAGAATTTCGCTCGTCAAATAGCCGCCCAATTCCCCGTTGGTCATAATAGCAACTCCCTGACCCAGTTTTGTAAAGGCCAGAAGCTGGCACCTGAATCCTGCATTGGCTCCCCCATGGCTGAAGGTGATCGAATCTCCCGAACCACCCGTAGAGGGTCCAAGACCATGCTTATTCATCTGTGGAGTCAGCATCTCTGCCACCATCTTCTGTGACAGTATATGGTTGGTTTCTCCGTCATAGGATAGCTGTACCTCAACAGCATACTTTAAAAGGTCTGTAGGTGTGGTCCACAGCTGCTATTAATATTGCTATCTTGTGGATGAACCATTAACCATCCATGCCATGAAAAGAAACCTATTTATCCTGCTGGCCCTGACCGTCATTGCAATGAGCTCCTGCAAGCAGGTAGCAGATAGTGAAATTACTAAGGCGTCCACGCCTGAGCTGGATTATTTCCAGTTGAAGATTTTCAACTATGAAACCGAAGAGCAGGTGGCCCTTCTGGACAACTACTTCGGGGATGCACTGCTCCCTGCACTCCACAGGGCAGGAGTTGAAAATGTTGGGGTATTTAAACCCATCGAAGGACTCAATGAATCCATAAATTACATCATGGTACTGGTTCCTTTCCAGAGCCTGGAGCAGTTTGAAAAGCTGCCGGCTCTCCTGGAACAGGATCCTGCCTACCAGCAGGCCGGTCTGGCTTACATTGATGCTCCCCATGACAATCCACCCTTCACACGCATCGAAAGCTTTATTCTGCGTGCCTTCAGTGCAACTCCCAGCCTGGCCCTGCCTGAGCTGACTTCACCCAGAGCGGATCGGGTCTATGAATTGCGGAGCTATGAAGGAGCCACCGAAAAACTGTATAAGCTTAAGGTGGAGATGTTTAACGAAGGGGAATCGGCCCTGTTCCAGGATCTGAAATTCAATCCTGTATTTTTCTGTGAAGTGATCTCGAGCAGCCACATGCCCCACCTGATATACCTGACCACCCACGCCGATACCACCGCGCAGAAGGCGAACTGGGATGCTTTCGTGGCTCACCCAGAGTGGTTGAGGATGAAGGAGCTGGAGAGGTATCAAAATACGGTATCGAGCATCACCAAATACCTGCTGTACCCGACGGAATACTCTGATTATTAAATCTTTAGAATCTTTTGGAGTTCCTCTTCTGTAACCGTCAGTAATCCTGAGGCTGGGAGCCGCCTGCTTAGCTCGCGCCAGTTTCTGTCGCGATCGAACACGTATTCGAAGATGGGCAGCGCCTCTTCCAGTCGCCCATTATTGGCTAATGCCACCGCCTTCCAGTATTTCATTTCCAGGTTTCGGGGGAACATTTTTTCAGCAGCCCCGTACTCCTGCAGTGCAAGCTCCATATCCTGGTGCTCAACCGCCAGGTCGCCACGGTTCATATGTTCATAGGCGCGGTGCACCTGCAATAGCCTTTCAAGTTCCTCCAGGGGCTGGTGATGGTCATCCACCCGCAGGTCGATCTTCCTGTCGTTCCACACCTCCTCCACAGGTACCGGTCCCACCACAATCAACGCGGCTGATTGCTTCCCGCGAATATCTCCCCCGGCTGCCTGGGCCGCCTTAAGGACCCTGATCACTCGTTCGGCCAGAGGAAGATCTGAATGCTCCACAAATACTTTACTCATGGCAGGTACCACATCATCGTTTAACATCATATTGGCCTGTACCGAATAGTTCTCCCCGATTAAATGAGAAGCAGATGAAATACAGCTCTTGCCGGTATAGGCCGAAACCACTCCATTCACATCCAGAAAGGCCACCTGTCTATAATCCCTTCCCCGGTCGGCTGCTACCAGGATCTGTAGTGCCTCCTCGGCACTTTTCCCCTGTTTTATCAGGTCCAGACCATTGGGACCATAAGCAGGATTGATAAAAGACTGGGTAGCCACCACCCCCACCCCTGAGCTTCCCCAGGATACACTAGTGCCTACTGAGAACCAGTGGCTCTGGACCCCGATGGCCATCTCCCCGGTGACCGGATCCCTGGCCACAATGGAAAAGGTGTGTGCAAGTTGATCGCCCGATTCAGGATGAACCTGGGCATCTGACGGGTAAGCAAAAAAAAGTAGGGTAATTGCAACAGAGAGCATTGAAACTTTGACTGACATCATCCGGATTTTTGTTAGTGTCAGTTCAAAAATATTATTTATTCATAATAGTGTCCGGTATGCCAGCGCCCATCGAGCCGGTTAATGAAATACTTCAGGATAAACATCCGGCCGGTTTTCTGATGGTAAACATAGAGGTGTTCACCGCGAATCTCAAAATTGGTATCTGCACTGATCTCCTGGTTATCCACCTTCAGATAGTAGGTGCCGTCGGACATGGCACGCCACTTAAAAGGAAATTTTGTCCCCGTTCTATCAAAAACCAGGGGAACACCTGCCTTTGAAAAATCCTGAGACCTGGCAGTCTGTTCAAACTGTGCTTCAGGCTGTGCCTGCTTCTGTTCCGGCATGGTCACTGGCACCACTGATGCTTGTGCAGGGAATGCCCCGGATGCCTGGTGGAAATAGAAATCCCCAACCAGGGAGCTGGATTCCCATGGAGTTTGCTCTCCGTGACTTAGATTCAGCACATCGGCCCTCACCCCTTTAAATACATCCTCAAGTTTTACACCCGGTTGCTGCATATGGGTCAGCAGTGCCCGGGTATAGAGCCCGTTCTCCTGTTCCCCGTCGGAGGCCACTGATCCAGGAGAGGTGGAATAGGCAATCAGGGTTCCGGTGGGGGCCACCATGCTGCTGAGTCCCTGCTTAGTATCTCTGAAGGAGCGGGCAAATGGATTGTTCCGGCATGCATCGAGGATTACAATATTTACATCGCTTTTGGCGCTCTCCATATAGGCCAGTACAAATCCCATATCCAGTGCCTCATATTCAATCTCCTGCTCAATATTCATCACAGCCTGTGTGGGAATCAGGTAATTAAACCCTTTGACCTGCATCCCGTGCCCCGAATAGTAAAAGAGTGCTGTGCCCCCCGTTTTTAATTTCATTCCAAACTCCCGCACTGCCTTCTTCATATCATTCTGACTCAGCACATTCTCTTTAAGGATCACCTCAAAACCAGAGCTCTCAAGCGCCATGGCCATGGCACGGGCATCATTCACTGTATTCCTTAGTGGACCGGACAGATAGGAAGCATTCCCCATGACCAGGGCCACCCGGTTGCCCGACTCCACCGATTGTCCGTCCGCAAGCTGTAAACCCAGGAATGTGAATAAAATGTAAATCAGTCCGAACCGTTTCATGAAAGTTTTCCTAATTTTAATACAACCATAATCGATCTGCTATGCTTATACGTAACTTCTCCTTCAGGGTTATTTTCTCTTTACTGATCATCATTTCAGCAGGTTCATACGGCCAGCAAAAAGTGGATCTCGCCAAAGCTGAACAAGAAAACAAGGGACTGTTCTCCGGAGGCTATTTCAGGGGAGGTATCGGGTTTTCAAAAGCCATACATAATTATGGCAGCATCTATGAGGACCTGAACCTCAGTCCGCTCAATTTCACCATGGAGTACGGCACGCGGATCAACAGGAATTTAGGTGTCTACTTTGGCTTGTCGGGAAATGTGCTTCTGAAGAGTATCTCGGTTGGGCTTTCTGACGACCTTCAGCAGTGGAGCCAGATAGGACTGCACCTGGGCGGACTCTATTACATCAAAGGGGGAAACTCCTATTTCGCCCCCGAATTGGGTATGGGCATCGGGATGATCGAAACCACTGTCCTGGGCGATGAAAGCACCCTGGGAGTCAGTGGCACTCTGAAATACGGTTATGACCGGCACATCACCGGGAGGCTTTTCCTGGGAGTCCAGGCGTTCTTCTCCTATGCAAACTGCTGGCACCAGGAGGCCCTCGATCCGGCCACCGGTGAAACACTGACAGCCACTACCCTTATGTACGGGGCCGTCCTCACGTTTAAAATTGGAAAATAGGCTTTGTCGGAGCTGGATCATTCGTCGGTGATCAGTTTGCGAATTCGCTCAATCTGTTTCTGTTTATTGACCTCACGCAGGCTTTGGGCAGTCTTGGTAAAGTAAGCGTGACCAGATATAAATTTCAACTGCAGTCTGTTCCAGTCATTGAAACTCCCGATCTTCTCCTGTTCGTGCAACTCTTT
>JAGLPR010000252.1 GCA_023137255.1 Bacteroidales bacterium
TTGGTGGACATGATAATGTTACAGATCTTTTCGATCTGCTCCTCTGAATATCCGTACCCGGGAAGCCACTCCTTCACCAGTTGTGTACCATGATACTCATGTTCATCATAATCCACAGTGTGACCCGCATCATGAAACAGTGCAGCGGTCTTTAAAAGCAATATCTCTTCATCATTGAGTCCCTCGGCCCACCCGATCAGTTCCACTTCGGTGACCACATCCACAGTATGCTTTACGTTGTGATAATAGAGATATGCAGGAAGCTCAATTTCAAGCTTATCGAGAATCAATTCCTGGACATCGGTAAACTGGATCAGCTTGAACTTGGTATCGAACATCTCGTTGGGCACCATCCCTTTGCCACTCAACGAAAATTCCGGGCGGATCCCGTTCACCACAAACATCTCCAGATCCCCTTTATACTTCACTGGCATCTTCCCGTAGTATTCGCAGATAAAGAACTCCTTAATCAACTCGTAGGTCATCACCGATATCAGAATCTTTCCGCTGTCCCCCACCCCCTGCATGCGGTGTGCTATGTTGACCGTATCTCCTTTGATGTCATAACTGATCTTCTTCTTCCCCGAAACATTGGCCGTCACCGGACCGGTATGGATTCCCAGGCTCATGTTCCAGTAACGCCTGCCATCAATGCGTCTGAGCTGATTCAGGAACATATTCATCTCCAGGGCAGCCATCACCACATCGATGGGGTTGGTGATGTTCTTCATAGGAATTCCGCCTGCTGCCATGTAGGTATCACCTATGGTTTTAATCTTATGGATCTTATACTTCTTAAGTATCCTGTCAAATTCGATAAGTACTTCGTCCAGCTGGTCCATGGCCACCTCCGAGGATTTAGCATCGGTCAGCTGCTTGAATCCCCCGATATAAGCAAAGAGTACAGTGGCCATCTTGTACTTCTTTACCCGCTCCTGAAGCTCGGGAAGCTCACCCTCCTTCACTTCCACACGCGCCTCTTTCAGCTGAAGCTTCATCATCTCATTCTTTTCAGACAGCTCATTGATAGCCCTCTGAAACTTTTCATTCATATCGAACAGATCCTGGTTCTGCTTCACCAGTTTCTGGATACGTTTCAGCAATTCATCCTGCTTTTGTCCCATAGGAATTAAAATTATATCCTTTTTAAAAGGAATTCAATTTTTTTTCTTTGATATCTTTGTGAGATAACCTATCTGTCCATCATGAAAAAATCAATCCCGATTACAGCCATCCTGCTTGTCGCCCTTCTTCCACTCCTTTCCCAAAAGAACGTAAAATCGTTCATGGTGGTTTCATATAATGTGGAAAACCTTTTTGATACGATCAATTCACCAGTTTTTGACGACGATGAGTTCACCCCTTCAGGCAGCAAAAACTGGACCTATGACCGTTACGAAGAAAAACTGGACAACCTGGTGGAAGTGTTCCGGTCCATACCCGGAAAAGAGCTCCCTGCCGTGATCGGGCTGGCTGAAGTTGAAAACAGAGGGGTCTTGGAGGATTTGCTCAGGATTCGGAGATTGAGAAAAGGAAAATATGAGATCATACATGAAGATGGAGACGATCCCCGCGGAATCGAATGCGCATTACTCTACAGGCCGGAACTGTTCAAATACAAATCGCACGAATACATCCCGGTAGAGGACCCGGTAGATCCCGATTACCTCCACAGGGGAATTCTGCATGTGAAGGGAAACGGACCCGACGGATCGAGCCTCCACATCTTTATGAATCACTGGAAATCGAGGAGCGGGGGAGAAAAAGAGACTGAGAGAAAACGGATGTTTTCGTCCATCACTCTCAGGAAGCAGCTCGATATGCTTCTGGCCAGAGAATCTGGATTCAAGGTGATCATTCTGGGTGATTTCAATGATGAACCCACCAACAAAAGCATCACCAACGGGCTCTCTGCGATGAATAAGCGAAAAAACATAGAGATGGGAGAATACTACAATCTGTTCTACGACCTGCACAATATCGGGAACAATGGAACTTACAATTACCAGGGAACATGGAACATGCTGGACCAGGTGATCATCTCTTACACTCTTCTGAACCAGAAGCACGGACTCACCACAGGATATGAAAGCGGACAGATCCTAAAAGAGGATTGGATGATGTTTGAGAGCGAAAAATACGGTGCTGCTCTTCCTTCTGCCACTTACGGAGGACCCCAGTACTATGGTGGCCCAAGTGACCATTTGCCTGTCTATGTAGAATTTACCTGGTAGAATGGAGTTCAAACTCACTTCGGACTTTCAACCCACGGGCGACCAGCCGGAAGCGATCAGACAACTGGTTGAAGGTTTTGATGCGGGGGACCAGTTCCAGACATTGCTGGGGGTTACCGGATCGGGTAAGACCTTTACGGTGGCCAATATGATCAGGGACCTGGACAGACCGGTGCTGGTACTCAGCCACAACAAGACCCTGGCAGCCCAGTTATACAGTGAATTCAAGCAGTTTTTCCCCGAAAATGCCGTGGAGTACTTTGTGAGCTACTATGACTACTACCAGCCCGAAGCCTATCTTCCTGTCACCGATACCTACATCGAAAAGGATCTCTCCATCAATGATGAGATCGAGAAACTTAGGCTGAGTGCTACCTCTGCACTTCTGTCGGGACGACGGGATGTGATTGTGGTCTCCTCGGTCTCGTGTCTCTACGGCATTGGAAATCCCGATGACTTTCATAACTCCACCATCAAAATCAGGAAAAACGAGACCATCAGCAGGAATGTTTTTCTGAGAAAGCTGGTGGACGCCCTCTACTCGAGAAACGAGGTGGATTTCAAGCCGGGTACATTCAGGGTCAGGGGAGATACAGTAGATATTCACCTGGCGTATGCCGACATGGCATACAGAGTGGAGTTCTGGGGAGATGAGATCGATTCCATCAAATCGATTCATCCTGTGACCGGTCACACCATTGAAGAACATGACGAAGTGGTCATCTTCCCCGCCAACATTTTCATTACCTCCAAGCAGAGGGTGAAGTCGGCCATAGAAGAGATTCAGGACGACATGATGAAGCAGACCGGTTTCTTTAAAGGCGAACAGAAACTGATCGAAGCTCAGCGGATCGAGGAGCGCGTCACTTATGACCTGGAGATGATCAGGGAGCTTGGATACTGTCCGGGCGTCGAAAACTACTCCAGGTACTTTGATGGCCGTCCCCCGGGAACAAGACCCTTCTGCCTACTCGACTACTTCCCCGATGACTTCATTACCGTCATCGATGAAAGCCACGTCACCCTGCCCCAGGTTCATGCCATGTACGGGGGCGATTACTCAAGAAAGAAGAACCTGGTG
Source organism: Bacteroidales bacterium (assembly GCA_023137255.1). Taxonomy (GTDB): domain Bacteria; phylum Bacteroidota; class Bacteroidia; order Bacteroidales. The sequence continues at coordinate 3,316 of JAGLPR010000252.1, forward strand.
GAGTATGGGTTCCGCTTACCGGCTGCTATGGACAACAGGCCCCTGAAATTCAACGAATTTGAGAATCTGATCGGACAAACTCTTTTTGTCAGTGCTACGCCAGCAGATTATGAACTGCAGAAATGCGGGGGGGTAATCGTGGAGCAGGTGATCAGGCCCACAGGACTGGTGGATCCTGTTATAGAATTGAAACCCAGCATGAACCAGATTGATCATCTCATCGGGGAGATCAACCAGCGGATTGAAAACAGGGAAAGGGTGCTGGTAACTACCCTGACCAAAAGGATGGCTGAGGAACTCTCCAACTACCTGATAAAACTGAATATCCGTACTCGTTACATACATTCAGACGTGGATACCCTGGAGCGGGTGGAGATCCTGGAAAATCTCAGAAAGGGCACATTCGATGTACTGGTAGGGATCAATCTGTTGAGGGAAGGACTGGACCTGCCGGAGGTTTCCCTGGTGGCCATCCTGGATGCGGACAAAGAGG
>JAGLPR010000253.1 GCA_023137255.1 Bacteroidales bacterium
CGGGAATTACAAAGTGAAGGTATCGGCGCTGGGTATTGAATATACTTCACAGCTGGGGGTTGGGAAAGCAGAGGGGAAACCATATTTGTACTCGTTGGATTTGAATAGTGACGGAGTCAATGAGTATCGCATGGAAAATGATAGCGTACAGATTACCCTCCTGGCCACCGGGGCCCGTGTGATTGAGTACATCGTAAAAAGCCGGAATGACAATGTCCTTTTCAAACTATGGCCGGAAAAAGCCGTTGATGACAAACGCCCTTTCAGGAAAAGAGGCTATTATCCCTATGGTGGATTCGAGGATTTTCTTGGCCAGGCCAGCATGGAAACACACCAGGTCTATGACGCTGAAATCGTAAAAAAGGACGGAGATTATGTACGGGTAAAAATGTGGGCCGACTATTTTGGCAACCGGCTGGAGAAGACTTTTACACTTTACGGGGACTCCCCGTTGCTGGAAGTGCGGTATGCCCTGGCTTTCAAGAATCCGGAGGCCAATGTGCTTGGGCCGCAACCCATACTTGAATTGGGAAAAAGACACTGGACCGAGGACCTTTTTACAATTCCTGAAAAGGATGGCCTGCACGAATATCGCATGAAACCTGAGAAGTATTTCGGCCGGCTGTTCTTCCTGAAAGAGGGATGGAATGCAGGCTACGATACCAAAGAAGATATTTCATACGTTGGCGCTTTTCCGGTAGATCAACCACTGTTCCTTCATATGTGGATGAATCATCCAAGCAATGGTGATGCGCATCATTATTATACAGAATTCCAGCCATGGTTGCCCATTTATCGGAAGAACACGACCTATTTTACATACTATTTGTGGGATTCCGGAGGGGCATGGGAGAAAGGGGTAGAAGAGCTGCGGAAGAGAAATCTCATCACAAGCACTGATCACCCATAGAAATGAAGTAAAAAGAACCATGGCGTAGTGACCTGTTTTAAATATTAATGGGTAGTTTTGGGCTTCATTTTCAAATATGAACCTCATGAACCCTAAGATTCACACCAGAGCAGCAGACAACATACGTATTTTATCAGCATCCATGGTCGAAAAAGCCAAGTCGGGTCACCCGGGTGGTGCCATGGGAGGTGCCGATTTTGCGGAGGTGCTCTATTCATCCTTCCTCTCTTTTGATCCGGACAATCCTGCCTGGCCGCAGCGCGACCGTTTCTTCCTCGATCCGGGTCACATGTCACCCATGCTTTACGGGGTGCTGGCTCTTATCGGGAACTACTCCCTGGATGAGGTAAGCAACTTCAGGCAGTGGGGGAGTCCCACCCCGGGACACCCCGAAGTGGAAGTGAATCGCGGCGTGGAAAATACTTCAGGTCCCCTGGGACAGGGCCACACCATGGCAGTGGGTGCTGCCATTGCCGAACGGTTCCTGGCGGCCCGCTTTGGTGAGTGGCTGACACATACCACCTATACTTTTATTTCTGACGGCGGCATCCAGGAGGAGATCTCACAGGGAGCCGGCCGCATTGCTGGATTCTTAGGACTCTCCAACCTGGTGATGTTTTACGATTCCAACGACATACAGCTCTCTACGCGCACCGAGGAGGTGTCTGCCGAAGATACCGCTGCCAAGTACAAGGCGTGGAACTGGCATGTGATCACAATCGATGGCAACGATCCAGTGCAGATAAGCGATGCGCTGGAAGCTGCCGGGCAGGAGAAGGAGAGACCCACCCTGATCATCGGGCGTACCATCATGGGAAAGGGTGCAGTGGATGAGAGTGGTGCCGGTTTTGAGGGACAAACCTCCATGCATGGGATGCCCCTTTCGGCCGCTGGAGCCTCCTTTGAAAAGAGCATTATCAATCTGGGGGGCGACCCGGACGATCCTTTTGTGATTTTTCCTGAGGTAAAAGAGGCCTATCAGAAAGTGCTGGAAGAGAAACGGAAGCAGGCAGCTGAAAAGAGGGCGCTCCAGGCAGAGTGGGAGAAGAAGAATCCTGAACTGGCAAAGAAATATCAAAGCTTCCTGGAGGGAGATCTTCCCGAAATCGATTTTGCCGCCATCCAGCAGAAGGCAGGAGCTCCCACCCGTGGAGCCTCCGGTGCGGTGCTGGCCTACCTGGCAGGGAAAGTGGAGAACCTGGTGGTGGCTTCGGCCGACCTGTCCAACAGCGACAAGACCGATGGATACCTGAAAAAGACCACTGCCTTTGTGAAGGGCGATTTCTCCGGTTCGTTTCTGCAGGCAGGAGTTTGTGAACTCACCATGGCCGCCATCGCCAATGGCATGGCACTGCATGGCGGAGTGATCCCGGTCATCGGCACCTTCTTTGTCTTCAGCGACTACATGAAGCCGGCAGCCAGGATGGCAGCATTGATGCAGCTTCCTGTAAAATATGTCTGGACTCACGACGCCTTCAGGGTAGGAGAGGATGGGCCCACCCACCAGCCGGTGGAGCAGGAGGCGCAGATCAGACTGCTGGAACACCTGAAGAACCACCAGGGCAAAAGATCCATGATGGTGCTTCGTCCCGCCGATGCGCTGGAGACCAGCGTGGCATGGAAAATGGCCTTTGAAAATGCGGATACCCCTACTGCCCTGATCCTCTCCAGGCAGGGAGTGCCGGATCTGCCGGCATTACCGGGGTCCGACAGGTATACCGATGCACTGCAGGCTGAGAAAGGGGCCTATGTGGCCAGGGATTGTGATGGTACACCCCATGTGGTGCTGGTGGCATCGGGTTCGGAGGTGGCCACGCTGCTGGCTGGAACCCCGCTGCTGGAAGAGAGAAAAGGATTGAAAGTGAGGGTAGTATCGGTAATTTCGGAGGGTGTGTTCCGCGATCAGTCGTCCGGCTACCAGGAGGAGGTGATTCCGGCCGGTATTCCGATATTCGGACTCACCGCAGGATTGCCGGTGACCCTGCAGGGACTGGTGGGTACCGAAGGAAAGGTATTCGGACTGGAGAGTTTTGGTTACTCGGCGCCCTACACCGTGCTGGATGAGAAACTGGGATTCACCGGTGAAAATG
>JAGLPR010000254.1 GCA_023137255.1 Bacteroidales bacterium
ACGGTATCGGGAATGCAGTACGATTATCTTTCGGTCTATTGGGACAAATATGGAGACGGGGGATTCAGAAGAATGGCCACCACCGGGGCCAATTGCAAGAATGCCCGTTACAACTACCTGATCACCGAGCCTTCGGTGGGTTTTGCATCCATAGCCACCGGGACCCGGCCCAGCGAACATGGGGTGGTATCGGACTTCTGGTACAGGAGACTGACCAATGAAGTAGTGGGAAGCCTGGACGATCCGGAGCAGAAGACCGTCGGTGGTTCTTATGGCACCGGTCCTTACTCACCCAGGGCGCTTCATAGCCGCACTCTTTCCGACGAGATGAGGGTGAAGAGCCGGTTCAAATCACGTTCCATTGGCATCTCCATGGATCCCCAGGCCGCTGTGATGATGTCCGGACATACAGCTTCGGGTGCCTACTGGCTCGATCCTGTGCATGCTTCGTGGGTCACCAGCTCTTTCTACATGGACTCTTTGCCCGGCTGGGTAAACGATTTCAACACAAAGAACTACCGGGACCTCTACCTGGAGCGTACCTGGGAGACCCTCAGGCCCATTGCTGAGTATGAAGAGAGCATGCTCGACAACAACCCTTATGAAACCGGGATCAACGGCCAGACCACCTTTCCGTACGATCTGCAGAGGATCAGCAGCACGGGCAGGGACGGGAAAGACTACAGCGTGCTGATGACCACCCCCTGGGGGAACACCTACACCAAGGACATGGCCATCGCAGCCATTGTGAACGAAGAACTTGGTCAGCGAGGAGTTACCGATATTATACACATCGGGTTCAACACCACCAAATACCTGGCCGAGCACTACTCCACCTGGTCGGTAGAGACCCAGGATACTTATCTGCGGCTGGATGAAGACATTGCACACCTGCTCACTTTCCTCGATGAGCAACTGGGGATGGAGAATGTGCTGGTCTACCTGACCGCCGAAAATGCCATGGCAGTGGACCCGCGTTATCTCTCAGAGAGCCGCATTCCCTCCGGATTTTTCAATTACCGCACCAGCGTCTCCCTGTTGAAATCCTACCTGAACGCTATTTATGGCAGGGGCGAATGGGTCACCTTCTACTATGCACAGCAGATCTATCTGAATCACCAGCTCATTGAGGATTCCAATCTTACACTGAAGGAGGTGCAGGACCGCGTGGCCAGGTTCATGGTACAGATGGGAGGCATTTCCAATGCTGTCCAGGCCTATGTGCTCCAGCAGAATCACTTTACCGACGGGGTGCTGAGCAGGATACAGAACAGTTACTACCAGAAGCGTTCCGGCGATGTGATCCTCTACCTGACCCCCGGGTGGGTGGAACACAGCAATGTGGGGGGAAGTGCCTTCACCGAATTCAAGTACGGTCCGCATGTACCCCTGCTCTTCTACGGATGGAAAATCAACCGGGTAAGCATCCCTTACAGGGTTTCGCCCACCGATGTGGCCACCTCTGTGGCCTCTTTCCTGGAGATATCGATGCCCGATAACGCCACCGGCAGGGTGATCCCCGACCTGGTAAAATAGTCGAAAGCTGAAAG
>JAGLPR010000255.1 GCA_023137255.1 Bacteroidales bacterium
ATGGCATTTCCTGCTACAATCAGGTCCGCTCCGGCATCAAATAGCTCCAGGGCTGTCTCCGCTGTACGGATGCCTCCACCCACCATAAGGGGGAGTGAAATGTGTTTGCGGATGGCTCTGATCATATCAGGTGCCACAGGGTGGGCGGCGCCACTGCCCGCCTCCAGGTAGATCGATTTCAGGCCCAGCATCTCCCCGGCCATGGCGGTGGCCACAGCGATATCCGGTTTGTTGCCGGGGATGGGCCTGGTGTTACTCATGTACTCCACAGAGGTCGATTTCCCGTTTTCGATCAACAAATAACCGGTGGGGATTACTTCGATCCCGGCACGATGCAGGTGGGGGGCCGCCAGCACATGATTTCCGATGAGGAACTCGGGATTGCGTCCCGAAATCAGGGAGAGGAACAGGATTCCGTCGGCCCGGTCGGAGAGCTGGAAGGCATTTCCCGGGAAAATAAAGACAGGCAGACTGGTGCCCAGTTTCAGGGCAGTGATGGTCACTTCGATGGGATTAAACAGGATACTGCCACCCACCAGCAGCAGGTCGGGCGGATTCATGTTGATATAACCGATCAGCTCGTTCAGGCCATTGTCGTCATACCCGTCGGGGTCCACCAGAAGTGCTATGCGCTTCCTGCTCCTGTCGCTTAATTGGTCATAGAAGCTTTTCATTCTTTCACGCACCAGACCAGTGCATAATTATCGTGTTGCAGGTATTCCAGTTCAAAATCCTCCACACCGTTCCCATTCACCGCGCAACCGCTCATGTAGCCTTGTTCATCGGGACTGAATGGTTTGATGGTGAGCCCGTCCCTGAAATTGATATCCTGTTTGTCGAGGATCTTGTAGAGGGCCTCCTTGGCGCACCAGTGAAGGTAGAGGTGAAACTTCTCCATCTCTGGATCGGTGGTGATGCTCTCCTTATCGTTGATGAATTTGTTGGCTACCTTTCCGATTTTGCCCGACATGAACTCCAGGTCGATCCCCACTCGCTTGTCCTTGCTGATGAGCACTGCGGTAAGGTTGTTGGAATGAGAGATACTGATGTTGTGTGTATTGCCCCGCACAAAAGGTTTGTTTTCGGAGTTGTAAAGGATGCGGGTATCTTTGCCAATCATGGTTTTGACCAGTGCACGAACACTGAGCCACTCTACCTTCCTGCTGATGTTTTTGAAGCTGTCGAGTTTTGCTTTCTCTACAGCCACCAGATTCACCATGCTGTACAGCGAATCAAAATCCTCCGTAATCTCCCACACACCTAAATGGCAATCCGGTAATATTTCTGTTTTCAAAAATACTCCCACGATATCTCTTTTCAGATTCCCTGGAACAGGGGTGTCAAAGTTAAACAATTTTGATTAATACTTCCAACGGGTGGTTTCGATAAGATGGATGATGTCCTCCCGGAGATACTCGATCACCGGATTCAGGGAATCGCGGTTGGGACGACTGTTAAAATAGAGCGACCCCCTGAGAAAATGATCTGTGCTGTCGGTGATAAAAAACTGCACCGCAGAGGCTACATCCCCCTTCAGATCATAAACCATCCCGTACCTGTTCTGCTCCCTGTGAATAAAGGGCGTTTCCTCGATCCCCTGTGCTTTCACTGTATGTTTGTATACCAGTTCACGGCAGTCGGTAATGTAGGCTGTCAGATTCTCACCCACCGGCTTGTAGCTCAGGTGGATCTTTCCGTTTAACTGCGGAATGGCCACATTGACCCATCCCTGGTGCCCTCCCGGTCCGCTGTCAATCTCTACCTTGGCGTAGTCCGGAATCTCAAACTCAAAGAACTCCTGGTCGCTGTATAAACGGTAAGTTTTTTCAGGGTAATCGATCCGCAGATACCCGGCAGGTTTTGGGGTGTATGACTGCTTACACGAGGTGACCACCAGAATCAGGAGTACAAAGATTGGGCGGTAAAACCGTGTTCTGTCCATGCTTATGGTGCTCCACCACCCGGTATCTGTTCTGCTTTTTCTCATCTCTTCCGTTCCGGGTTTTTCAGGAATATCTTTACCTCCTTGATACGCCTCTGATCCATCCCCAACACTGTAAATTCAATGCCCTTACAAGGGATCACGTCGTTTCTCCGCGGAAAACCACCCTTCAACTCCAGGAGCAGTCCCGCCAGCGTCTCTGACTCACCCTTCACATCGTCGAACAGCTCGTCGTCCAGTTCGGTGACCTTGTAAAAGTCGTTGAGTAGTGTTTTGCCATCGAAAGCCCAGGTGTTTTCATCGATCCGTTTGTAGAACTCTGCAGCCTCGTCCGATTCGTCGGTGATCTCACCCACCACCTCCTCCAGGATGTCCTCCATGGTAACGATCCCCTCGGTGCCGCCGTACTCATCCACCACGATGGCCAGGTGGATCTTTTTCTCCTGAAACTCTTTCAGAAGGTCGTTGATCTTTTTGGACTCGGGTACAAAAAACGGCTCACGAATCAATTTTGTCCAGTTAAATTCCCTCTTCTGGTTGATGTGGGGCAGAAGGTCCTTCACATAGAGGATCCCCTTCAGCTTGTCGAAAGTCTCCTCATACACCGGAATCCTCGAGAATCCCGATTCGATGATCACCCTGGTCAGGGTCTCCTGGTTGGTCTGGATATCCACCGCCACTACATCGGTCCTCGGTTTCATTATCTCTGCAACCTCCAGGTTGCTGAACCGGACAATCCCCTCCAGCATATCTTTTTCATCCTGCACCACATCGGTGGTCAGGTCCAGCGCTTCCGAAAGGTCCTCCATGGAGATGTTCTGTCTCTTTTTGGCCAGCCTCCGGTTGACCAGTCCGGTCGATTTTACCAGGATGAAGATCAGCGGCTGGAACGCCCTGTCGAGAACGATTAGAGGAACTGCCATTCTCCTGGCAAACTGGGGGGCAAAGCGGTTGGCATACACCTTGGGAACGATCTCCCCGAACAACAACAGAAGAAAGGTGATGACAATGACCTGTATCATAAATCCAAGCACGGGCGAGAGGGCAAAGTTAAACAGCGATCCTGTAACAAAGGAGGCGATGATCACAATGCCCACATTGATAAAGTTGTTGGTAATCAGAATGCTTGCCAGGAGCCTATCCGGTTTTTCCAGCAGCCTTAGCACCAGCTGCTCCTTGCGTGAAGGATGATCTTCAAGGGCATTAATGTGGTTGGGTCCCAGGCTGAAATAGGCCACTTCCGATCCTGAGATCATGGCCGAAAAGAAGAGCAGAATTGCCACCACTACCATGCCAATGATGGCCCCGGAGGTGAGGGGTGTCATTAGGTTCTGCTGTAAAATGATTAATAGCGCCGGTTCCAAACCTGGAGTTAAAGTTTTAAAATGAATCCTTAATAAAGGATCTTCAATCAGAACGGCAGATCGTCCGGTCCGTTGTCCCCGCCATCAAAAGGATCACTGGCAGGAGCTGTGTCCTGTGCAGGTGTTTGATTCTGAGCAGGTGGTTTTGTGGTTTGTCCGTCAGAAGGAGCCTGTCCGCCCGAGGAGGGTCCCTGTGAAGGAGCCTGTCCGCCCGCGGCACCCCCCTGCATTCCGGCTTCGGCATCGTCGGGCTTTCTCCCCAGTAACTGCATCTGATCGCCCACGATCTCAGTGATGTATTTCTTGTTTCCGTCGGCATCATCGTAGGAGCGGGTCTTGATCCGGCCCTCGATGTAGATCTGGGTCCCCTTCTTTACATACTTCTCTGCCACCTGGGCCAGTCCCCTCCAGAGCACCACGTTGTGCCACTCGGTGTTGGAAACGCGTTCCCCCTGACGATTTTTGTAAGTCTCACTGGTGGCCATGGGAAATTTGGTAATCGCAGTAGATTCATCGAGGTACCTTGTCTCGGGGTCTTTTCCCACATTCCCCACAAGGATTACTTTGTTTACAGACATATGTTGTGTATTGGATACAGCTCAAATATACTAAATTTTGACTGATTCGAGGTAACGGTGAATCAGCCGCGGAACCGGATATTTTTCCAGGTTGTGAAGAGATACAACCATCCATTCGGGGGGAAGGGATGAGGGCAAAGACCTCACTTCCACATGGATAAACCGGGCGTGGATGGTGCGGTGGCTCAGCTGGTGACGGACCGGTCCGGAGAGGATTACATTTTTCATCCTGGAGGCCACTGGTGCTGGCATCAGTGTACCCACGATCTCCTCATCGGAGCGGGGAACCTCTGACTCAACCACCGGGAACTGGTATAGCGACTTCCAGATGTCCTTTTCACCTCTTTTAGAGAGAACCACCTCACCCTTATATATAATAATATAGAAATAGAACCACCGCTCTTCCGGTAAGCGTTTGGGGGTTTTTGCAGGGAGCTGATCCACCCGATGAGTAAGGTGGGCGTTGCACCCTCCAGCCAGGGGACAGCTGTTGCACCGGGGTGCCACAGGCACACACTGCATGGCACCGAAATCGATCATGGCCTGGTTGTGGTTGCCCGGATCGTCGCGGTCGAGCATCTCCCGGGCCAGCGCTTCGATCTGTCTCTCGCCGGAACCGGTATTCACCGGTTCTTCCACCCCGTAGAGACGGGCGATCACCCGACTTACATTGCCATCCACAGCCGCACAGGGTTCATTATAACAAAAAGAGGCAATGGCAGCAGCCGTGTATCTGCCCACTCCTTTCAGCTTCAACAAGCCTTCATAGTTGTCCGGCATTTCGCCTCCCAGGTGCTCCATAATGTACCTGGCCGACCCCTGTAGATTGCGGGCACGCATGTAATAACCCAAACCCTGCCACTGTTTTAGCACCGCATCTTCGGGGGCAGAGGCCAGTGCAGCCACATCTGGGTAAGCTTCAATGAATCTCAGGTAGTATGGAAGCCCCTGATTTATACGCGTTTGCTGCATAATTATCTCAGAGATCCATATCTTATACGGATCGCGTGTAAGACGCATGGGAAGCTCTCTTTTGTTTTTTTTATACCATCCCCGGATAATTAATCCAAATTTCATTATCTTCGCCTCCCGAATACGATAATTGACTAATATTTAGCGAACTAAATTAAAAATTAATTCAAATCAATTTCATATTCACGCAAAAGTATTTATATTTGCAAATCCCAAGTAAGTAACTAATGTAAATCATTGATAATTAAAGGTTTTTTAAAAATGACTAAAGCAGATATCGTAAACGAGATTTCCAAGAACACGGGAATAGAAAAGGTAACTGTCCAGAAAACTGTGGAAGCTTTCATGGAGACAGTAAAGGACTCACTTAGCAACAACAAGAATGTTTACCTGAGGGGTTTTGGGAGTTTCATCGTGAAGAAGAGGGCTAAGAAGACTGCCCGAAACATTTCCAAGAACACTACCATCATCATTCCCGAGCATTCTATTCCTGCTTTCAAGCCAGCAAAAACTTTTGTTAGCAAGGTAAAGACCAACGTGAAGTAAAGTAAAGTAGTTATGCCAAGCGGAAAGAAAAGAAAAAGACATAAGATGTCTACTCACAAACGTAAGAAGCGTTTGAGGAAGAATAGACACAAGAAGAGGAAGTAGACATCTTAACCTCTTTATGAACTAAACCTAAAGCACCTCATCTGGGCTTTAGGTTTATTTCTGTTTAATAAATAGCTTAATCTTCGAAAATGCGGATATTGTGAGCAGTGAACTGGTAATCAACTCGACCAAAGAGAGGGTTTCAATTGCACTACTTGAAGATGGTAAGCTCGTTGAATTAAATGAATCATCACTTAATAAACAGCAGTTTTCGGTAGGAGATATCTACCTGGCCAGGGTAAAGAAGATCATGCCCGGTTTAAATGCTGCCTTTATTGATGTGGGTTACGAGAAGGACGCTTTCCTTCA
>JAGLPR010000256.1 GCA_023137255.1 Bacteroidales bacterium
TGTCCATCAGTAAGTTCAAGCGTCTTTCCGATATTAACAAGCACGGAAAGATCAACGAGGTTCTCAAGCAGGGGCAATATATCCTTGTACAGATCGCCAAAGAGCCCATTTCTACAAAGGGTCCGAGGCTAAGTTCTGAAATTTCTATTGCCGGAAGAAACATCGTATTGATGCCCTTCTCCGACAAAATATCAATCTCTTCCAAGATCACTTCCCAGGAGGAAAAAGATCGCTTAAAAAACTTATTGCAGGCCATCAGGCCCCAGAACTTCGGGATCATTGTACGTACAGTAGCCGAAGGGAAGAAAGTGGCTGAACTGGACAATGAACTGCGCACCCTGGTGAAAAAGTGGGAGAAATCCTTCGACAACCTTACCAATAAAGGGCTGCCCAAGCTGGTCATCAGTGAACTGAGTCGCGAATCGGCGGTGGTTCGTGACCTTCTGAACGGAAACTTCGACGGCATCCACATCAGCGATGAGAAGGTGTACGGCGAAATGAAAGACTACATCAGGGATGTGGCACCAGAAAAGGAGAAAATCGTGAAGCTCTACTCGGGCAAAGAACCGATTTTCGATAAGATGGGTATTGTCAAGCAGATCAAAGCAGCTTTTGGCAAAACCGTCTCATTCAAACAGGGTGCATACCTGATTATTGAACACACCGAGGCTCTCCATGTGATAGATGTGAACAGCGGGAACCGTTCCCGTTCGTCCAGCGACCAGGAGACCAACGCGGTGGAGGTGAACCTGTCGGCAGCCGATGAGGTGGCCCGTCAGCTTCGTCTCAGGGATATGGGCGGCATCATCGTGGTCGATTTTATCGACATGCACAAGAATGAGAACAGACAGAAGGTGTATGACCAGATGAAAGAGGCGATGTCGGTGGACAAAACCAAACACAACATTCTTCCCCTGAGCAAATTCGGTCTGATGCAGATCACCCGTCAGCGGGTTCGCCCGGAGATGCACATCGAGACAGCGGAAAACTGTCCCACCTGTGGGGGAAGCGGTAAGGCGCAGCCTCCGATCCTATTCCCCGAACTGGTGAAGAATGAGCTCTCCCTGCTGATTGGTGAGCACCGGCCTGCAAAACTTGAAGTGGTCCTCCATCCGTTTGTGGCCACCTACCTTAAAAAAGGGTTCAATTCTGAAGAGCGCAAATGGCGCAAGGAGCTTGGTTGCAAGATCAATATCCAGCCCAAAGATTCGCTGCATTTCCTGGAATTCAGGATCTACAACGAGGAGGGAGAGGAGCTCAGAAGAAAACGGCATTAGCAGATCGTGTTGTTTCATGGAAACCTTTCATCCTGACTGTTGTTTAATGTTCAATTAGATTCACGGGGTATCACCATGCATCTGCATAGGTGATACTATCATATGATACTATCATGAAGAAATTACTCGTACTAACCTGGGCGATTCTGATGATCGTGACCATCAGCAGCGCACAGGTGGAAAATCCTGTAAAGTGGACCTTCTCCACAGCAAATATTGAGGATCAGGAGGCCGAACTGGTATTCAAAGCCACCATCGACCACCCGTGGCACCTCTATTCGGCCAAGCTGCCTGCGGGCGGACCCATTGCCACCAAACCGTATTACAACGAGTCGGATGCATACAGCCTGGTGGACGGGATCGTGGAGGTAACCAAGCCCAAGATCAAGTTCGACGAAGGGTTCCAAATGGATGTGGGTACCCTGGCGGGCAAAGCCGAATTCAGGCAGAAGGTGAAGTTTAGCGGCACCGGTACCCAGACCGTTACCGGCGAGATTGAGTTCCAGGTTTGCGACGATGTGACCTGTCTGCCCCCACAGACCGTGGAGTTCTCTTTTGTGGTGAACGTTGGGGGAGAGGCTGCAGCCGCCGTAGAGGAGTCAGCTGCTGTCACCGTTGAGGAGTCAGCTGCCGCTGAAGAGACATCTGCCGTGGTCCAGGCCTCTGAAACCAAAAAATCGGTGGCCGGTGTTCCGGCCCTTGAAGATGAAAAATCGCTCTGGAGATTCTTCTGGCTTGCCTTCGGATTGGGTCTGCTGGCACTGCTTACTCCATGTGTGTTCCCCATGATCCCCATGACCGTCAGCTTCTTTATGCAGGGAAGCGACAGCAGGGCCAGGGGAATTTTCCGGGGACTGGTCTTCGGAATTTCCATCACGGCCATTTATACCTTGCTGGGTGTCATCGTAAGTGTTTCCAATGTGGGACCCAATGC
>JAGLPR010000257.1 GCA_023137255.1 Bacteroidales bacterium
GCAGAAGGCAACCGGTAGACAGATACAGTGTACTCCTCACAGAATTGTTTATCGACTGACTGAAAGTTGTACTGATCGCCGGAGGCGGTCCATAACCGGGACGAATCGGAGCTTAAGATCGAAAATGAATGATCGGGATGGTGGTACCTTGCAAAGAAATTAATCTGATACCCCATGCCAGGATGAAACCTGTCTTCTATATGAAGCACTTTCATGCTGCAAATAAAGCAATTTATCTTTACAAGGCAGTTGGATATGCAGGATTAGTAGCGGTTCAGCCACTTGTACCTCCTGGCATTGTCGCCCAGCTTCACGGAGAGTATAATCTCGTGTGATCCGTAGTTGAAGTGCCCGATCTCCGAAAATGCCCAGTCGAACGAGTAACCAAAATAGAGGTTGTCGACCCTCACTCCCAACAGCAATATCACACTTTTATTGGTCCGGTAGGAGACTCCTCCCCAGAGCAGGTTGGTATAATAGAGTTTCACCGTGAAATCGCCCTGAGGATTCCAGTTCTCGGTGCTTTTCAGCAAGGTCAGAGGTTCTAAGTCAAAGTTGTCAGAAAGCCGAAAACGATAACCTCCCATGATCCAGTAGTGCCTGTAGGTCCGGAAATCTGCTATTTCACTCCCCCCTACCCTTACGGAGGTCTGAAGCAGGTTGCTGATGGAGACACCGATGAAATAATTCGGATCCTGGAAGAACACTCCGAAATCGGCATCAGGACTATATGCCACGGTCCTGAAATCACCGTCCAACACCGGATCACCGTCCTCCCCGAAGGTCAGCCTTTCGCTGTTGATCCTGTACTGAAAAGCCTTGGCCGCCAGCCCGAAGGAGAGCTGCTGGTTGTTCATGAAGATGTGATAGGCATAGGTAAAAGAGGCCCCGGTGCGAGCCACATTTGCATTGACATCGTTAATCAGGTAGGCACCCAGTCCTACCCGCCCCTGAGTACTTTGCCTGAGCTTGTTGTTGCTCTTAACTTCGCGGTTGATGACTCTGTAGGAGCGCTTTAGCATCCTGGTCTGCCATGAAGCAGAGTAGGTCCGGGGCGCCTGACTGAATCCCAGCCATTGCTGACGAGCTGTGGTGTTGAATGAGGTATAGCCGTCGTATCCCGCCATGGAGGGATTCACCATAAATCCATTAAGTACATACTGCGAATAGAGAGGCAGCTGCTGGGCAAGAAGGTTGCCCGACCAGTTCAGCGTAAGAACAACCCATATGTAAAAAATCGCCTTTCTCACTGTTCATTCTTATGCATTTAACGCACTATGGTTATGTTCCCTGTTATAGGAGGATCATCGTTATTCAGGTCTATGATATAATGGTACGAGTCGATGGGCAGTCGTCTACCGTCAAAAGTACCATCCCAGGGATCGTCGACAGGGTTGCGTGAATAGTATATCCGTGATCCCCACCGGTCGAAAAGCCTGATCTCCGGATTCGCGTAAAGCTCCAGTCCCTCGATAATCCAGAGGTCATTGAATCCGTCACCGTTGGGTGAGAATGCATTTGGAATCACCAGGCACGAGGCATAGGTATAACCCACCACCACCGTATCGATGGTTACACAAAGCTCTGCATCGGTCACCGTTACCACATACTCACCCGGGAAAAGCTCATTAAACGAGTGCTCATTATCGGGCAGTCCTCCGCTCCATGACACATCATAGGGGTAGACTCCCCCATCCACATAAAGATCCAGCTGTCCGTCGGCTTTATCCTTGCAGAAAGCATTCTCCGTATCAAAACTGAGCTCCAGCAAGTCGTTATTAAACAGCTCTGCTTCCCCTTCAGCATAACAATCGTTCAGGTCCTCAATCCTGATCTGGTATACTCCGGCAGTCAGATTACCTGCAACTGTTCCGGTGACCATATTGTTGATCCACACTTCATAATCATCCGCAGTATATACTGTTCCCCCGGTGACCAGGAACTCAATCTGACCTGTGGTATCGCCATAACAGGCCGGATCGTCCAGGTACATTTCATATGCGATGGGATCGGGATCATCAAGGACCACACGGGCCGAGTCGATACAGCCATGGAAGTCCTGGATAATCACACTGTAAGTGCCGGCAGGTAATCCAGTAAGTTCAGGAGTGGTGGCCCCGGTACTCCAGTCATAGAAGTAGGGCCCAGTTCCACCTATTGGTGTGAGGGTGAGCCAGCCGTCAGAATAGCCTGCACAAGAGATGGTGGCACCGTGGTAATCACTGGCTACCACCAGTTCCACATCAAAATGATCCGCCTCAAACACCTCGATAAGCGAGTCCTTTTCACATAGGTTGTCGTCTGTAATGGTAATGTAATAAACGCCAGAATAGAGGTTTTCAATGTCTTCTGTGGTGGCAGAATAGCCATCTGGTCCACCCCATAGATATACAAACGGATCGACCCCTCCCGACGCTTCCATTTCAATAGAGCCCGATGCGGTACCGGCACAATAAGCACTGTCGGCCGTAAGCATATCGATGACAATGGGATCGGGATCGAGCAACTCATAGGTCATTTCGTAGAAACATCCGTTGATATCTGTTACCTGCACCGTATAGTTACCCTCTGGCAAATTGGTCTGGTTCATGGAGGCCGGGTCGCCAATGTATCCGTCGGAGGTGGACCACAGGTAGATATTCTGCGTCGAATCGGCCCCGCCCCAGGGAGTCAGCGTGATCTCACCAGTGGAGTCGCCAGCACAGGCCACCTCCCAGTCATTGATGCGTGGAATGGTCTCCTGCACCTCCAGCGCATTGGGTTGAATAATTTCAAATAC
The DNA here is from genome assembly GCA_023137255.1 of Bacteroidales bacterium. Classification (GTDB taxonomy): domain Bacteria; phylum Bacteroidota; class Bacteroidia; order Bacteroidales. The sequence goes on from JAGLPR010000257.1 coordinate 2,780, forward strand.
TGTATCGAATGTACACCCGATGCTATCGGTAATGGTCAGGTGGAAGGTGTCGGCCACCAGGTTATACAGGTCCTGCTGGCTGGGATCGGGAAGCGTCATTACTCCTGCATCCCAGGCATAACTGTGATCCATAATACCACCCGATGATGAAATCTCGATAAATCCGTCATTGTCCCCGAAACAGGTGATGTTCCATCCATTCAGGATCCGTACCGAATCCACATCCAGTACCATCTGGGTGGGTTCAAACAAGGTGAACTGGGCCGACTGCTCACATCCAAAGTTATCGGTAATATCTACACTGTAAGTGCCTCCGCTCAGGTATCCGTTCCCCGGGGAACCCTGGATGCTGTCACCCGCTACCAGGTCCGGATCCACAGGATTCCCAGTCCAGTTAAAGGTATTGGCATAGTCGGCAGTATGGCCTCCTGTCAACTCAATATTGATAAAGCCATCGTCTGCCCCGAAACAGCTGATATCTACCGTATCGTGATGGTATTGTGCATCGTGCCTGATGATGGAGATGGTATCGGGTTCATCCAGGGGATAGGTGATGTCACCAGGATTCAAGTTATAGCAATTCACCTGATCAAAAGCAACTAGTCTGTACTCCCCGGCTACCAGCCCGCTTATTGTGGTTCCGCTCCCTGAAACATCTCTCCAAATAATGGTATCTCCCGAAATTTCATCAACTACTCTTAACCTGTAATCAGGGGCAGGGAATCCTCCAATGATACTGCTAATTACAATTTCGCCAGTACTTTCACCATTACAGGTGATCTCGTAGTTTCCGTATGTAGTGGCATCTGCAGCAATAACAATGTCCTCGGCAGCCCCGATCCAGATAAGGGTATCAATAAAACAATTGTTGGTATCATTCATATGAAGGACGTATGGCCCCGAAGAGACATCCCTCACATCCTGTTCACTACCAGTGTAACCCCATGGTCCACTCCAATCATATGCATACCCCAGGGTACCTCCCACCGGCGAAATATCAATTTCACCATCATCCCTGCCATCTGCTGCACAGGATGCATCAGTAACGGTATAGGGCACATCAATGACTGGAGGCTCATCAAGGGTAATGGTATCGGCGTGGTAACATCCAATAACATCAACAACTTCGTACCAGTAGGTGCCGACACCCAGGCCTGTCTGAACAGAATCTTCAGGCACCAGGCTGGAAGCTGTACCACCATCGGTATCCCAGTCAAAATCATAAGCATTACGGTAATATCCGCCCCTAACATTGGAGTGCAGCATGGCATCCTCCAGTCCGTTGCACCTGATCTCCCAGTCACCTACATAAGTGGTGTCGGTCGTCATTACCCCACGAAGCTCTGGTGCTACCTGAACCGTGATAGAGTCATAAGAGTTTCCCGGACAATCTTTGCCTTGTCCGTTCACATTTCTAATGACCGGTATGTAACGATAGGTAACATCCTCAATGACCTCCCCGATGTTGCGAACCGACATCTGGTCGAGATCCTCAATGGTATAGTCGCCACTCAGCCTCTCATTCTCCACATTGGGTTCATTGTATCCCAGGGTCTCCAGGTCGTAGACATACTGACCGGTGGTTGAGTCCACATTGGTATTCATCAGAATCATGTAACCCTGGTCAAAACAGACAGCAGTATCGGTAGGTGTCAGCAACTGGGCAGCCATCCTTGGTTCCGGGTTCACATCGATATAGAAGGTGGTATCGGAACCCATGCACCCTTCGGAAGATATAAATGGCTGGATATTGTATGAAAGCCTGCCATAACCCAGATACGGATTTACCACACCTGTCTGATCAAGATGGCTGGCTATGGCAAAGGTATCGGCCGGAGCCGGATTAATCACCCCTGACAAGTTATTGTCATTAACAACGTCCAACTCAAAGTAGAGCGGATGGGTAGCGTACACCGGCGAGTTGGTGATAATGGTAAATCCGTCATCGTAGCA
>JAGLPR010000258.1 GCA_023137255.1 Bacteroidales bacterium
CCTCAAATATCTTCAGAAAACGGCACTGTTGGAGGTGACTTCACAGGAAAAAGCACACTCAGGTTCACCATCATGGATGAGCTGTCGGGAATTGAACGTTATGAAGGATATATTGATAACCGGTGGGCACTGTTTGAGTATGATCCCAAGAACGATCTGCTGATCTACAGGTTCAATGAGGAACGCATTCAAAAAGGAACCGAACATGAACTTGAACTCTATGTAACAGACTCAAGGGGAAATGTGAACCTTTTTCACACTACCTTTACCTGGTAAACAGACAGGAATAACAACTACTTGAATAATTGATGAAACCCGGGGAAATTAACAGTAAGCTTACGATTCCGGCGGAGGATTCTGCTTCACCTATCAAAAGCAATGAAGCTGAGTTCATCTATGATTTCCTCAATGAAAAGGGGCTGACGAAAACTTTGGAGACCGGGTTTGCATACGCAAAATCTGCTTCTCATATTATGGCCGCCACCAGGTCGAGGCACATAGCCATTGACCCTTTCCAGGACAACTATCAAAACCTGGGAATAAAAAACATCAATGCCTTGGGGTTTGATAAAAATCTCGAGTTGCATGAAGACTATTCTCACAATGTGCTTCCAAAACTTGTGGACCGGAAGGAGAAGTTCGATTTTATTTTCATTGACGGAGACCACAAATTTGATGGAATATTTGTCGATTTCTACTACGCGGATTTGCTGCTGGAGGAGGGTGGATATATTTTGCTTCACGATACCTGGATGAGGAGTACTCAACTGGTTATCTCATTCATCAAAAAAAACCGCAAGGATTACAAATACCAGCCTACCCCCTGCAGGAATTTCGGACTATTTCAGAAGGTCTCGGAAGATTCAAGGGACGGAATGTTTTATAAGGAGTTTTTCACCCTGAAAGCCACTTTTTCTCATCGTCTTATTGTCTGGATGATCAATGGAAAGAGTTCTGTTTTAAAAAGAATGATGTTCTATTTAAAGGAGAAATTTAAATAGCTGCATTTACCTGATGGCAGACAAATACAAGATTACGGGATTGATGTCGGGCTCATCTATGGACGGGACCGACCTGGCCTGCTGCGAAATGGTCTGGAACGGAAATCAGTGGGACTACCGGATCATGGAAGCTGAGACTGTTCCATATACCCCGGAACAGAAGTTGAAGCTGGAAGTGGCGTGCAATTCGAACCGGAATGAGATTGACGAGCTGGACAGGGAACTGGGAGCTTACTATGCCTCCATTCTGAATGATTTTCATAAAAAGTACGGATTGGTTCCGGATTTCATCTCTTCACACGGACACACCATCCTGCATGAACCGCACCGGGGAGTAACCTATCAGGCCGGGAACGGGTCGATCATGGCGGAAAGAACCGGAATCGTTGTGGTGAATGATTTCCGGAGTGAAGATGTGGCACAGGGCGGACAGGGTGCCCCACTGGTTCCCCTGGGTGACAGGCTGCTCTTTGCACAGTATGAGGGATGTATCAACCTGGGGGGATTTGCCAACATCTCCTGTGAAAATCAGGAAGGTCAGCTCACAGCTTACGATCTCTCTCCTGCTAATATGGCACTGAACCAGGTGGCAGGCCTGAAAGGACTGGAATTTGACAGGGACGGTGAACTGGCTCGCCAGGGTACCCTCCATGCTGATCTTTTTGAAAAGATGAACCAGCTTGATTACTACCACCTCTTACCTCCCAAATCTCTTGGAAGAGAGTGGTTCATATCGAAGCTCCTTCCCTTGATGGATCACAGTGGACTCTCTCATGAAGATTTAATGGCTACCGTACTGGAACACATCGCTTTCCAGGTGGCACAGGGCATCAATGATGCGGGTATCAAATCTGTTCTTATTACTGGTGGAGGAGCATTGAACCAAACCCTGATAAACCGGTTAAGCTATTATACAACAGCCTCTATTGAGATACCCGGAGAACAATTGATACATTATAAAGAGGCGCTGATATTTGCACTTCTTGGTGTATTGAAGATCCGGGGAGAAATCAACTGCCTGTCAAGTGTGACCGGCGGGAAAAGGGATCTCTCTGCAGGTACCATACACAACATTTAAATTTTACAACTATGAGAAACTTTATTGCTTTTAATCCTGTCAGGCTCCATTTCGGTAAAAAAGTGGTCAACGACCTTGGGTCCAGTGCTGCCAGTCTTGGAAAGAAAGCGCTCCTGGTTTATGGAGGAGGATCCGTACTCCGGAACGGCAGTTACAAGGACACCCTTGTACAATTGAAAACACAGGGTATTGCTGTTACTGAATACAATGGCATCAAGCCCAACCCACGCGTGGAGGATGTGAATGAAGCTGCAGGCATAGGACGCAATGAAGAGGTTGATATAGTGGTAGCTGTGGGTGGAGGAAGTGTAATCGACTCGGCAAAGATTATTACCATTTGCATCGCTGAAGGTTGTGATGCATGGAAGGTAATGACAGGAAAATATAATCCGGCTTCTGCATTGCCTCTTATTGCTGTGCTGACCATTGCGGCCACAGGTACAGAAATGAATGCAGTTGCCGTATTGCAAAATTCAGAAACAAAGGAGAAAATCGGTTACCACAATGTCCTGATCTATCCTGTTCACTCATTTCTGGATCCCTCTTATACACTATCTGTACCGGCAGATTATACTGCATACGGGGTCGTGGACCTTGTGGCCCATAGCCTGGAAGCCTGGTTTGGAGAGGGTGAGGCCACCCTTTCGGACCGTTTTGTTATCTCCGTAATCAAAGAAGCTCTTGAGTTTGGGCCAGAGCTTATGAGGGATACAGGCAATTATGAACTGCGAGCCAACATCATGTGGGCCGCCACCAACGCATTAAATAACCTGACCATGTATGGACGGGAATCGGGCGACTGGGGTGTGCATGCCCTGGGTCATGTGCTGTCGTTCCTGTATGATACCGCACACGGAGCCACCCTTTCCATCATCTATCCAGCCTGGATGAAGGTACTTAAAGAGCGGGCAGGAGACCGCATCCTTCAACTGGGTAAAGAGCTTTTTGGAACCTCAGATGTGGATCAGACCATTGAGGCGATGGAATCGTTTTTCAAATTGCTGGGAAGCCCCCTGAAATGCCAGGAGGTAGGAATTGAAACTTCCAGGAAAGAAGAGATCCTTTCGCTAATGAACAGGGATCAGGCAGGAGGAATGAATTTCAAATTATCTGATAAAGAACGGGAAGAGTTGCTGGAGTATATGTTTTAATAAGAAAAGGGTCTAATCTGGCGATTGACCCTTTTCTACAACACTAACTAAAACTACCAACTAAACTACTAACTAAAACTACTCTCAAAATACATTTACTATTCTTACTGCAAATATTATGCCACAAAGATAAACAGAACGTGGCAACCTCACAATCATTTATACAAATCATGTTATAAAGTAGCAACTGTTGGTAGTTTGCCAGAAAAATGAAATCTTGCAAGCCCCAAAGTAGTCGAAAGGCGAAAGTCAAAAGGCGAAAGTCTAAAGTATATAAAGTCTAAAGTTAAAAGTTGAGATATGATGAGAAGAGTAATTTTTACAGCGCTACTGGCACTGGTTATCTGGAACAGCAACGTGAATGGATGTACCAATTTTCTGGTAACGCCGGGCGCATCGGTGAATGGAACCGCCATGATCACTTATGCAGCAGATGCACATGTATTGTATGGAGAATTGTATTTCCGTCCTGCAGCAGATTATCCCCCGGGAGCCATGCTGGATGTATATGAATGGGATACCAATAAATTTCTGGGGCGAATCCCCCAACTATCTCACACCTTTTCTGTGGTGGGTAACATGAACGAACACCAGGTGGCCATTGGAGAAACTACCTATGGTGGCAGAAGAGAGTTACATGATTCTACCGGTATAGTTGATTACGGAAGCCTTATGTATATCACACTGCAAAGAGCCAGGACGGCAAGAGAAGCAATCAATATCATGGGAGAGTTGGTGGCAGAGTACGGATACTGCAGTTCGGGAGAATCATTCTCCATTGCCGATTCCCACGAAGTCTGGATCATGGAGTTGATCGGCAAAGGAACTGAATTGGTTACAGAGGATGGTAAGACCTATAATAAAAACAAAGGAGCCGTTTGGGTGGCAGTAAAGATTCCCGATGGTTATGTTTCCGGCCACGCCAACCAGGCCAGGATCCGGCAGTTTCCACTGGATGATCCTGATAACTGCCTGTACGCTCCTGATGTAATCTCTTTTGCGCGTGATAAGGGCTACTATGAAGGAAGCGATGAGGAGTTCAGTTTTTCCGACACCTATGCACCTATTTCATTTGGCGGAGCACGCTTCTGCGACATGCGTGTATGGTCGTTCTTCAAAGAGGTCAATGGCAACATGGACCAATACTTCGACTATGTAAAAGGAGACGATCTTGAGAACAGAATGCCACTCTACATCAAGCCCAACCGCAAGATTTCCAACAAGGATTTGATGAATTTCATGAGGGACCACCTGGAGGGAACCGAACTGGATATGACCGCCGATGCTGGCGCAGGAGCGTTTGGTCTCCCCTACCGCTGGCGCCCCCTGACCTGGGAACTGGATGGCAAAATGTATGTGAACGAACGTGCCACAGCCACACAGCAGACTGGATTCTCTTTTGTGGCGGAAAGCAGGCCCATGAAACCTGACTGGCTGGGAGGAATATTCTGGTTCGGAATTGACGATGCTGCTGCCACTACTTATGTACCCATGTACTGTGGTATGACTCGCGTTCCTGAATCATATGCAGTGGGGAACGGCGACCTGCTTACCTACTCTGAAACTGCAGCCTTCTGGGCTTTCAGTTTTGTATCCAACTTCAGTTACCTGAGGTACAATGTGATGATGGAGGATGTTCGCAAAGTTCAGACAGAACTGGAAGAGAAATACATCACCGAGGTTGCTGCCATTGATGCCGCCGCTATGGTATTGAATGAAACCAATCCTGAAATGGCCAGGGAGTTTATTACCAACTACTCGGTGAATATGGGCGATTATACCGTTCAGCGCTATAAGGAGCTGGGACAATTCCTGCTGGTGAAATACATTGACGGAAACATCAAAAAGGAGGAGAATGGTGAGTTCCTTCGCAGCAAAGAGGGATATCCTCTGGGGCCCGATCAGCCTGGATATTCAGAACAATGGAAGGAGATTGTGGTGAAGGATGCAGGCAAAAACCTGAAGATGCCCAGAGGGGATGCCCATTAATAGCAATCCATTGTTAATAAATCGAAATATTTATTATCATAAACTGAAAATTATTTGTACTTTTGCGACCTGTTAAATCGAGGCATAGAATATAATAAAGAATAGAATCATGGATTTAATGAAGGTTGTCAACGAGGAATATGCTCCCCAGAGTGAACTTCCCAATTTCAGTGCAGGTGATACCATTACAGTGCACTACAAAATCAGGGAGGGAAATAAAGAGCGTATCCAGCAGTACAGGGGTGTAGTGATCCAGCGACGTGGCAAAGGACATACTGAGACTTTTACAGTTCGCAAGATGTCTGGTAACATTGGTGTTGAAAGGATCTTTCCTTCAGCTTCCCCATTTATCGATAAGATTGAAATCAATAAACACGGACGCGTTAGAAGAGCACGTATCTTCTACTTCCGTGAGCTGACTGGTAAAAAAGCACGTATCAGGGAGAAGAAATTCTAAGTACAGATACAGAAAGCATAGGGGCTGTTTCGAAAGAGACAGCCTTTTTTTTGTCTCGTGGTTTTATCATATTCAGTCGTCGCTTAAATCCATCGCAACGCGATGGATTGTAGGCTTCCTCCTGAACATGATTACAACCATTCAAAAAATATTAAGACTGGGCTGCTTTCGGAACAGCGGAATAGAGAGGGAGGGATTAAATTTTGGCGGCTTCGTCACGGGCCTTTTGAATGATCTCTGCGGCTTTGACTTCTGCCTCTTTCACCAGGTTATCTGATTGTTTTACGGCCTGCTTCTTCAGCTCTTCAGCGGCCCTTTTAGCGGCAATCTGCTTCAGCACACTGGTGCCAGCCTCCTCAATCAGGTTCTCTCCCTGCTTCTCAGACTCCTTTACCAGCTCCTCCCCTGCCTTCCTGGCTGCTTCAATGAGGCGATCAGCTTCAGCTTCAGCATCGCTGATGATAAGCTCAGCCTCTTCACCGGCCTCCTCCCTCACCTGCTCTTCAACCTTCTCCACCTCTTCCACCACCTTCGCTTCTACTGCCTCTTTTACAGTTTCACCTGCCGATTTCAGGTTGCCGCTCAAATCGGTTTTTACCCTGGGCTTGTTAAATGTACCTGTAATGTTAGCTTTCACCTTCACATAATCCGATTCAGGAATCTTGATCCCGGCACTGGCTGCCATGACCGAAATGCCTTTCATCATCTCGTTGGCACCCTCTCCAAGATCGCTCTTGGCAATGTTCATATCAAACAAATAATCCAGTGTGTGATCGATGCCATGAGATCCGGACACAGTGATTTTTGAATCGTCTACATTCATATCAAACGGATCAAACATGATCCTCCCATCCTGAATGGTAAACCCCACGTTGACTTCGTCGGGTGCCATCTCCTGAAACTTCTCATTTTTCAACATTTCACTGAGAGGAATAAAACTATCGAGCTTGTAAAACTGAAGGCCCTTGGTAAATACCCTTCCTTTTGCATTGATCGATTCATAGAGCGGATTGAATGAGGCGTCAAGCTTAGATGCATATTCCATATCAATGTTGGCTGTACCCTTGCTAAACCGGACCATGGGCATCAGGCGTTCCACAGAAATAAAGGTCTCATACATAACAGGGATATCCATGCCTTTCATATCCATGGATAGATCCACCTCCATGAATTCACCCCGGGTATCGACCCACCCGGAGGTGTTCATCGTTCCGTCTGTTACCTCCATGCTTAGATGGTCAAGTATGGCCACTCCCTCTGTTACTTTCATCTCTCCACTAATATTTTCCATAACGATTTTATCATACTCCACCCGTTTCATATCCAGGTCCATGGAAAATTCAATATTCTCAGGAATCCTGATAAGGGCTGGTTCTGCCAGAGAATCGGAAGGAACGGGCAACAGCGTATCACTCACCACATCGGTTGCCTCTGGTGTGTCGTCTTCTTCTACTTCCGGAAGCAATTCATTGGCATTCAGCAATTGCGAAGTAACATTCAATGACCCGGAGAGAGTCTGGTTATTAAAAACATATGGAACAAAATTGGCCAGTTCACCATCCATGTGCAGATCGGATGATCCCATGTTGAGATCGAGGGTAAGCAACTCTACAAACCGGGGGTTGAAATCCATATGCAACTTTGTCAGCTCCACCGGAACCGGGATATCGGGTGCTTCCACCACCACATCTTCAATCACCAATTTACCCTCCAGATCCACCTGATCATACAACTCCTGTTCAATGTAAGACATGCGTGTATCCCACCTGAGGTCGGTCTCCAGCTTTCCATCCAGGGACAGATCCTCCATGGGAACCACATCTTTCAAAGAGGCAAAATCGATCGTGCCTCTGGCCACACCTGCCACATGCATATCGCTCACAGGATGGTCCACTTTCAGGTTCAGGTCAAATGGATTTCCTCCCAGCAAAAGATGGAAGCGCTCCAGGTTCACTGTGGTAGCATCCATGTTGGTACCTTTATAATCCACATTCAGCGCCACCTGCACATCTGTCACATCTTTAGGCAGATCGGGATAAGCAAAATAGCCGTCTGTGACCCTCAGTTTTAAAGTGGCATCGGGCAGTATGCTATCCTTCATGGTGCCGGTCACTGTTCCCTCCAGCTGCAGTTTGCCACTGGTTTTCAGAGATTCAAAATCTTTCAGATAGATGGCGGGTACCAGCGAAAGCAGTGTATGGAAGGAGGTCTCCTTTGAAAAGAAACGGAGGTCCATTGCCATGGCCCCTTCATCCATCAGGGTTACTTCGCCTTCTGCACCCAGGGTAAGTCCATTGAGGGAGATCAGGTTTTTCTCAAGGGTATACCTGTTCTCTACCATATTCGCCGCCGCTTCAATCTGCATGTCAAAGTTTCCATCCTTCATGTACCTGACACCACCCATCCTGGCATTGATCTTTTCAATGCCTGCGGACAATTGCATCTGAGTCTCATCCATGGAAAAGTTGCCCTGAAGTTCCAGGTTGAATCCCTCCAGGGAAGCATCAATTGCTGAATTCTGGTCGAGGTAGTAAATCCTACCATCCAGTATGGCAAATCGTTTCAATGATAGAGTCATGGAGGATCCTCCGCCCTCCTCTGTCGTCTCTTCCTCTTCAACCACAGTCTCAGGATCTGATCCGGAAGTAATGTCCCAGTTGGCCGTACCGTCCTCCAGCACCAGACCATTCACCAGGGGACGATCCACAAGGATGGATTTCACTACGATGTTTTTTCGGATTGCACTGAACGGATTTACCCTGAGTTCGAAACGTTCAAGTCCAACCAGCGTATCGCCCTCAAAGGGCTCAAGGCCGACTACAGATACCTGGTGGAGATTGATGCTCAGGTCGGGAAATCCCCTGAAAAAAGAGAGATTGAAACGTGACCAATCCACAGTGGCATGGACCTCTTCATTCACTTTCTCTTTCACCACCGATTCGATCTTCGACTTAAAGAGGATCGGTAAGATGATCAACAATAACAATATGACCCCGAGGGTAATCAACAATATCCTGAGTACTTTTTTCATTCCGGCTATTTTGCTCAAATTTACAAATTCTGAAATTAGAAAAGCGTTTTGTAATTGTGTGAAAATGATTAAATTTGCACTCGCTTTTCGTAGAAAAGCAACTGAAACGCTGGACGAGTAGCTCAACTGGATAGAGCACCTGACTACGGATCAGGAGGTTGGGGGTTCGACTCCTCTCTCGTTCACACTGAGAATTAAGCGGTTATGTCAATTACGATGAAGCCGCTTTTTTCATTTTACTAGTGGATGTGTAAAATATTCAAAGAAAAAACCCCCAGGGAAGAGAAGCCTAGGGGCATAAAAAACCCCCAGCGTGAACCGGGGGGAATAAGTCCTAATAAATTCTATTCCTTAATATTTGTAGTCATAATATATTAATCTGTTCCTAATAGCATACCGATCAAGTTTCTTTTTTTTACGATTATAATTATCTAAGCTTCCGTTTATTGGAATCTTAATTTTAATACTGCCTAATATAACTCCGGTTATAGCACCAGCAACTGCTCCTACTGGTATATAAACGGCATAAGTCACACCAGAAAAATCTATTCCGATTGGAGACGAATAAGGTGGGGGTCCTGTTGTAATCCGCGCCGTCAGAGCACCTACGCCCGCTCCAATAATTGCACCTACCACTGCGTAATTTGCCGGTCCTAAAGGCCTCTTTGATGATATCATGTTGATGTCATTAATATAAAGCTCTGCTACTTCATAGTTCCCGTTATAGTAATCTTCTTTAATAAGTGCGTTGGATATCAATATCGATGAATCTTTAAGTAAAAATAAAGCACCTATTATAGTGTCTGGGTCACTAAGCAAAGTGATTTCAGATTTAGTAGGCTTTTTGTCCAAGGAGGTTCGTAATTGAGCTTCCATTGAATTAAGGCAAAAGAAAGCCATAAGTAGATAAAGAAAGTATCCTTTCATGACTGATGGGATTAGGTTTGATTTTTCAGGTTACTACTATAAAGACCCATAACTCAAGTATTTTGTTGAGAATTAATGGCTTAATGGAAAAAACCCCAGGCGAAAACGGTTTAACCTGGGGGCATGCACACAAGAAATGAAACTAACAAGAATACGGGTTTCCCCGCTGAAGATGAACTCAACATTTAATATTTTACCAATAGCCCAAAGGGCCCCGAAGCCCGTTTCTAGGTTGTAAGAACCATAGTAGATTGTTCTTTCCTAACACAAAATGTATGAATAAAAATAAGCAATTCTGTGGCATTGACATCTCTAAGGATGTGTTTGATGTGGTGGACCATAAGGATAGTCACCACCAGTACCCTAATGATCAATCAGGATTTAAGGAGTTTTACAAAACTCTTTCAGAACAATCGCATTGCGTAATGGAAGTAACTGGGAGTTATTATCAAGCACTAGCCACCTGGTTATATTCTAAATCGGTTGACATCTCTGTGGTAAATCCACTTTCTGTAAAGCGTTTTATCCAGATGCGATTGAAGACCTCCAATACCGATAAGTTAGATGCCCGGATGATCCGCCTATATTCGGAATCTGA
>JAGLPR010000259.1 GCA_023137255.1 Bacteroidales bacterium
TTATACATCCCGACCAGCAGAGCCTTTATTTTTCCTCCAATGGAAGGCCCGGCATGGGGCAGGGCGACCTCTATTTGTCCAGGTTCGACCGGAACCAGGGCTGGTCCGAGCCCGAAAATCTGGGATATCCCATCAATACCCATCACGATGAGATCGGTCTTTCGGTGAATGCATCAGGCATGCGGGCCTACTTTGCCTCCGACCGTGGCCAGGGGGCCGATACCGATATCTATTCTTTTGAAATGCCGGAGAAACTCAGGCCCGTTCCTGTCTCCTACATGAAGGGACGGGTATATGACTCCCGCAATATGAAAGGCTTGAAGGCGGTGATGCAGCTGATCGATCTGGAGAGCGGGGAAGTAGTGATGGAACTGGAGTCCCATGCCGGAGAAGGTGACTACCTGATCTCCTTACCCAATGACAGGGACTATGCCCTGAATGTTTCAGCCAGCGGCTATCTGTTCTATTCGGAGCATTTTGCTTTCAAAGGAATACACAGTCATGCCGAGCCCCAGCGAAGGGATGTTCCCCTGGACCGGGTGGATGTGGGAAGCGTGGTGATCCTGCACAATGTATTCTATGCCACAGGCTCCTTCGAGCTGAAACCGGAATCTCGTGCCGAGCTGAACAGGGTTCGGGATTTTCTTGAAGAGAATCCCTCCATCGGGGTGGAGATCAGCGGTCACACCGACAATACGGGAAACCCGGAACATAACCAGGAGTTATCGGAGCAGAGGGCGGAGAGTGTGGTGCTTTACCTGGTGGAGCTGGGGATTTCGGACCGGAGGATGCAGGCTGCCGGGTATGGCGAGTTGCAAGCTGTCGATGATAACCACAGCGAGGAAGGCAGGGCCAGGAACCGCCGGACTGAGCTAAAAATCGTAAGGATCCATGGGGAAGATTAAGCTCATATTCGGTGAAATTCCCGATTATCTGAAGGATAAATCCACCATCATCACCCAGGTGATGTTTGTCTCTCTCTTTGCCCTGGTCTTTATCAACATCTACTCTCCCTTCAACGCCTCCACATGGTCTGAAATGGGCAGGATACAGTTCTTTTTTTACTCCAGCGCCCTGATCCTTTTCGGGATGCTGGTGATTGCAATCAGTAAGCTGATCTTTTACCTGATGATTGGAAAGATCCGGTTCACCTACCTTATTTTCGGACTCTGGCACCTAACCGAGATTGTACTCTTGGCAGTGGTCTACCTGTTGGTTGATCTTGTTTTACTGAATTCGGGCATGGAACTGGTAGAACGGTTCACCAGCCTTCTTTCTATCACCCTGCTGGTGCTGGCCATTCCCTACTCCCTCTCCTGGCAGTATCTCTCCATGAAGGACAAGCGTTCCAAGCTGGAGCATCTGACGGAAAATACTTCGCTGGAGTTCAAGGAGAAAAAGATGATCACCTTCAGGGATGAGACTGAGAAACTACGCTTTTCCATCAAGTCGGCTGACATCCTCTTTGTGGAGTCGACCGATAACTATGTAACGGTACACACCATCGAAAATGGGAAGGTCAGGAAGATCATGCTACGAAATACCATGAAACGGCTGGAAAAAGAGCTGGAAGGCACACTGATCCAGCGATGCCATCGCTCCTTCATGGTCAATTTCGAAAACATCAAGCTGGTGAAACTGATCAGCACCAATCTATATATCTATATGGATTCGCCCGGGGAGATCCGTATCCCGGTCTCCCGCACCTATGCCGAACATGTACATGAGTTTCTGAACAGGGTTTCGCTGTGAACCAGTTATAATTTGTATTTTCAGAGCCTCAACAAATCCAATCCAAACCATATGAAAACTGTAGTAAGATATGCAGCACTGATTTTGATCGGTGTCTTTGTGACAGGCATTGGCCTGCAGGGCCAGAAGAAGAAAAAGACAGAGGCATCTGAGGCTTACAGCTTCACCATTGCAAAGAGCCTTCCTGCCACTTCTGTGAAGAACCAGTACAGGACAGGCACCTGCTGGAGTTATGCAGCCACCAGCTTCATTGAGTCGGAGCTGCTTCGGACAGGCAAGGGGGAGCAAGATCTTTCCGAAATGTTTTTTGTACGTAAGGCGTATGAAATGAAAGCGGAGAAATTTGTACGGATGCATGGGGAGACCAATTTTTCACAGGGGGGACTGGCCATGGATGTGATGCACATATGGAAGGAGTACGGAGTGGTTCCCAATGAGGCTTATGAGGGACTTACCATCGGTGACAGCCTGCCGGTACACGGAGAGATGGAATCTGTACTCAGGGGATATGTGGACCAGGTGATTAAGAACCGCAACCGCAAGCTGAGTCCCGTCTGGAAAGAGGGTTTCGACGGGGTCCTGGATGCTTACCTGGGTCCTCTTCCTGAGCAGTTTACCTATGATGGATCCTCCTATTCTCCAGCTTCCTTTGCCGGAGAGCTGGGATTGGAGCCGGACGACTATGTCTCCATTGGTTCTTTTACACACCACCCGTTTTACGAGGAGTTTCTTCTCGAGATTCCTGATAACTGGCTCTGGAGCAGCATTGACAATGTTCCTCTAGATGAGATGATGGGAGTGCTCGATCACGCCCTGGAGAGTGGCTATACCGTATGCTGGGATGCCGATGTGGGAGAGAAGAGTTACGATTGGAAAAGGGGTATTGCCCTGATGCCTTCCACCGAGATAGAGGACCTGAGCGGACTGGAGAGGGCGCGCTGGGATGAGCTTTCAGCCAGCGAAAAGCAGGCGCTGTTTTATGATTTCTCCACACCAAAAAAGGAGCGCACCATTACCCAGGTGAGCCGGCAGGAGATGTTCGATAACTACCTGACCACCGACGATCACCTGATGCATATTACAGGGACCACCAGAGACCAGGACGGGAACAAGTTTTACATGGTAAAGAACTCATGGGGTACCGGAACTCATATCTATAAGGGATACCATTATGTTTCGGAAGCCTATATGAGGGCCAAGACCATCTTTTTTATGGTCCATAAGGATGCGGTCCCCGCCTCAACGGCGGATAAACTGGGCTTGCAGGTCAGTTCCAGCAGACGCCGCGTTCCCGGTATATCCGGATAAAGTTGTCCACCGAACGGTCGTAACCTGCCTCCATGTCATCTGGAAAGTAGCAGGCCGGCAGCTCTCCAACCCTTCGGTGTGACGTAATGCAGTCGCAGCAGATCCCTTTCTTGCTGCACGGGTAAGTGCAGTTGCAGTGGACCAGGTTTTGTTCCTTTTTACATTCCATAGGTGTAAGTTTCCAGTAGTTTCGTCAAAGGTCAAAACTACAGGGAATTACATAGGTGTAAGATTCCGGGGTTTTGATCAAAGGTCCATACTTCAGGGAATGAAAATAGCCATTTTTCCTTACTTTGGAGATGTGATGAACAACAACCTGCTCAGGAAAAGCATTTTTATACTTCTGATTTTGCTTTACTGCATTGCCAACCCGGTGGCCAAGGAGAGCCAGGTGGAGATTGAGTCCGTTGTACTGAGCGATCCACCTTTCCTGGAGGCGGACCACGCATGGGCCGATTCGGTCATGGAGACACTATCTCTTGACGAACGGATCGCACAGATGATCATGGTGTACGGCTATTCAAACATGGGGCCGGAACACCAGAAGTCGGTGCTGAAACAGGTGAAACGGCAAAAGGTGGGAGGAATCCTTTTCTTCCAGGGGGAGCCCATGGAGCAGGCGAGGCTGACCAATCTTTACCAGGAAGCAGCCCGGGTTCCCCTGCTGGTAGCCATTGATGGTGAAAACGGACTGGGGATGAGGCTGGAGAACACCATCTCCTATCCCTCCACCATGATCCTTGGCGGTATCAGCGACAACAGCCTGATCTACAGGTTGGGCCGCGATATGGCTCACCAGTTCAGGCGCCTGGGGGTGCATATGAATCTGGCACCTGTGGCCGATATCAACAATAACCCTTCTAACCCGGTGATCGGTACCCGTTCGTTCGGGGAGGGGAGGAAGAATGTAGCCCATAAGGTGGTGGCATATATGGAGGGGATGCAGGACAATGGAGTACTGGTTGCGGCCAAACATTTCCCCGGACACGGCGATACCGATACAGACTCGCACCAGGCGCTCCCTGTGATTCCACACGACCGGAGGAGACTCGATTCATTGGAACTCTTTCCTTTCCGGGAGGCCATTGACAGGGGACTGACCGGGGTGATGGTGGCCCACCTCCGGGTGCCGGAACTGGACCCCAGGGAGAACCGGGCCACTACTCTGTCGCGTCCGGCCATTACCGGTCTGTTGAAAGAGGAGATGGGTTTCAGGGGATTGATCATCACCGATGCCCTCAACATGAAAGGGCTGAGCAGCTATTTTGAGCCCGGACTCAGAGAGGTGGAGGCGGTTCGTGCGGGAAACGATATCCTGCTGATGCCTGCCGATGTGGACAGGGCCATTGCTGCGGTGAAAAAGGCGGTGAAACGGGGCGATATTGGCGAAGAGGAGGTCAACGGGAGCTGCCGGAAGATTTTGCAGGCCAAGTACTGGGTCGGATTGCACCACAGGGAGCGCATCGAAACGGATTCCCTTCTGGAGGATCTGAACCACGACAGATACCAGATCCTCTATCGTGAACTGGTGGAGCATTCGCTGATACTGGTAAAAAACCGCAACGGGGCGATCCCGCTGGGCCACCTGGAGGATATCAGGCTGGCCACAGTCACCATCAGCCGGGAGGAGAAAACTGCACCCTTTCGCACCACCGACCTCTACCTGGAGGGGAGGCACTTCACCCTCTCCACCGATGCCAGTCAGACCGCCCGGTCGGAACTGCTCCTGAAGCTCAAACGTTTCAATACAGTCATTGTGAATGTGCTGAATACCAGCAGCAGGGCATCAAGGAGGTATGGAATCAGCGATGAAACGCTCCGGTTCCTGAAAGAGCTGGAACCCACTACCACCCTGGTGCTGAATGTGGCGGGTATGCCGTATTCACTGGGTCGATTCACCAACCTGGACCGGTTTGATGCGGTGATCCTTTCACTTCGCGACGATCCGCTATACCAGGAGCTGGCGCTTCAGGCCATATTTGGCGGGGCCTCTTTTTCAGGAAAGATGCCGGTATCGGTCGGACCTCAGGCAACTTCAGGAGTGGGAGTATCTACTGGCCGGGCAACCAGGCTGGGATATGCATCCCCGCTTGATGTGGGCCTTCACCCCGATACCCTGAAGAAGATGGAGGAGATTATCAACAATGCACTTTATAAGAAGGCGATCCCCGGATGCCAGGTACTGGTGGCGCGCCATGGGAAAGTGGTCTGGCACCGCACCTACGGATACCGTACCTACCAGAGGAAAAAGCAGGTGCAGCCCGGTGATATTTACGACCTGGCCTCCATTACCAAGATGGCTTCCACCACGGCAGCACTGATGCGTTTGAGGGACCTGGGGAAGTTTCATGAGGACTCCCTGATGGGAGCCTTTGACCCCGTAACCGATTCCTGCAACAAAGCAGATCTGCTGGTGGCCGACGTACTGGCCCACCAGTCGGGGATGATCCCCTGGATTCCCTTCTACTATGAGACCCTGGAGCCACTCGATAGTTCGCAGGCTCTGATTAGAACCACCTTTTCCCGTACCCATCCGCTTAAGATCGGGGAGGGATCGTATTTTAACCGGAATGTGAGATATTCCGACTCAGTTTACCAGAAATTCTATGCAAGAGAGTATCCTTACCAGGTAGCCGATGACCTTTATATGCGTGCCGACTGGAAGGATACCATCTACAGGCGGATCTACGACTCTGAGCTGATTTCCAGGGAGTACCGCTACAGCGGACTTGGTTTCTATATGTTTCAGCAGATCATTGAAACGGCCACCGATACCATGCTCTATCCCTTTGTGTGGCACAATTTCTACAATCCCATGGGAGCGCACAGCCTGGGTTACAAACCATTGAGCCGTTTTGCGCGGGAACAGATTGTTCCCACCGAGAATGATATTTCTTACCGCCGGCAATTGCTTCAGGGGCATGTACACGATATGGGTGCAGCCATGCTGGGTGGAGTTTCGGGCAATGCAGGACTCTTTGGAAATGCCAACGACCTGGCAAAAATGATGCAGATGTTCATGAACGGGGGATGGTATGGAAACAGAAGGTACATTCAACAATCTACTCTGGACCTATATACATCGCGTTACAACACTACAGAAGAGGAGAACCGGAGGGGATTTGGTTTCGATAAACCGGTGACCTGGGAGGTGGATGAGGGTCCGGCCTGCAACGATGCTTCGCCGCTCAGCTTTGGTCACTCTGGTTTTACAGGCACCCTGGCCTGGGCCGACCCCGAGTTTGACCTGGTCTATATCTTCCTTTCGAACCGCGTTCATCCCGACATGGGCAATAACCTGCTGATAGATATGAATGTCCGCACCGAGGTACAGCAGGTGGTCTATAAGGCCCTCATGCAATAGATGCTCCATAACAGGGTTCAATTAGTTCGACCTTTGATAATTATCATGATTTCAGCAGTCTCGATCATGTAGATTTGAGTAATTTCAAATCGTTACTAATTTCTTCCTATGAAACCAACACATATTGAACACATCGGGATCGCTGTATCGAGCCTGGAGGAGTCGATTCCCTACTACGAAAAGGTACTCGGACTGGAGTGTTATGCCATCGAAGAGGTAGCCGACCAGAAGGTGCGGACCGCCTTTTTTAAGGTGGGAGATACCAAGATAGAGCTGCTGGAGAGTACCGATCCCCAGGGCCCTATCGGGAAGTTTATTGAAAAGAGAGGACCGGGAGTCCACCACCTGGCCTTTGCTATGGAGCAGGTGGGTGAAGCATTGAAACAGGCAGCTGACCAGGGGGTCAGGTTGATCGATGAGGTGCCCCGAAACGGAGCCGAAGGCTTGAAGATCGGGTTCCTGCACCCCAAATCGACCCAGGGGGTTTTAACCGAATTCTGCGGCCATGAATAGCCAGGATAAGGTACAGAAACTGATCGATCTGCGCGAAAAGGCCCGGAAGGGTGGCGGTGACAAACGGATCGAGGTGCAGTATTCCAAAGGAAAACATACTGCCCGGGAACGAATCCATATTCTGCTGGATGAAGGAAGTTTTGAGGAGTATGATATGTTTGTGACCCACCGATCGCACGATTTCGGACTGGAGGAGCAGCACTACCTGGGCGACGGGGTGATCACAGGACATGGCACCATCGATGGAAGGGTGGTCTTTGTCTTTGCCCAGGACTTTACAGTGTTTGGCGGATCTCTTTCGGAGACCCATGCAGCCAAGATTTGCAAGATCATGGACCAGGCCATAAAAGTGGGGGCCCCGGTGATCGGCATCAACGACAGCGGGGGAGCACGAATCCAGGAAGGGGTCCGGAGCCTGGCCGGGTATGCCGAGATCTTTGAGCGCAATATTCTTGCTTCGGGAGTAATTCCGCAGATCTCCGCCATTTTTGGTCCCTGTGCCGGCGGTGCAGTCTATTCGCCTGCACTTACCGATTTTATCATCATGAGTGACCAGACCTCCTATATGTTTGTGACCGGTCCGCGGGTGACCAAGACTGTAACCGGGGAGACCATCTCCACGGAGGCCCTGGGAGGGGCCCAGATGCATGCGTCCCGGTCCGGAGTGGCCCACCTGGTGGCGGATGATGAGGAGGAGGGATTGCTGATGATCCGGAAAATGATCTCTTATATGCCGCAGAACAACCTGGAGGATCCGCATATTACCGAATGTAACGATCCTATCGACAGGCTCGATGATGCACTGAATGAGGTGATTCCCGACAATCCCAATGAACCATACAATATCAAGGATGTGATTTTTGCCCTGGTGGACAACAATGAGTTTTTTGAGATCCACAGGCAGTATGCCATGAACATAGTGGTCGGGTTTGCCAAATTCAACGGCATGCCGGTGGGTATGGTGGCCAACCAGCCCAACCACATGGCCGGGGTGCTCGATATCAGTGCCTCCCGGAAGGCGGCACGGTTTGTTCGTTTCTGCGACTGTTTTAATATTCCCATCGTTACCCTTGTGGATGTGCCTGGATTTCTCCCGGGTAGCGCCCAGGAGCACGGGGCTATCATCCTGCACGGTGCCAAGCTGCTGTTTGCCTATGGCGAGGCCACGGTACCCAAGATTACCATCACCCTGCGTAAATCCTATGGGGGGGCACACGATGTGATGAGCTCCAAACAGCTGAGGGGTGATATCAACTACGCATGGCCTACTGCCGAGATTGCGGTCATGGGTCCCAAAGGTGCCATTGAAATCCTGGAGGGCAAGACTCTTAAGAGCATTGAGGAGCGGGAAGAGGCGCAGCGCTTCATTGAGCAAAAGGAGAAGGAGTATAAGGAGAAGTTTGCCAATCCGTATGAAGCAGCCAGGTATGGCTATATCGACGATGTGATCGAACCCCGCAATACCAGGTTCCGGATTGTGCGGGCCTTGCGGACACTGGCCTCCAAGAAGGAGATAAATCCGCCCAGGAAACACACCAATATCCCCCTGTAATGGCACCACTATACATTATCCTGATGAGCAACATTAACCTGGAATCACTGGTGATTGCTGCGTCAGGGTACCTGATTGTTTTTATGGCGCTGGTTTTGCTTTTCTGGTTCTTCAGCATGGTCCCCGGGATCATTGCCCTGGGAAAGAACAAGAGAAGAAAGCGGCAGGGAAAACCGCCTGTGATACAGGAAGGAGAGGCGATCTCAGGCGAGGCCACAGCAGCCATTGCCATGGCGCTGCATTTCTATATAGGTGAGATTCATGACGAGGAGAGCGGAGTACTGACCATCAAGCGGATCTCCAAAACCTACTCCCCGTGGAGTTCCAAGATCTATGCGGTAAGTAATCAGTTTAACCGGTTGTAAACGGAGCAGCGATGAAGAAATTCAAATTTACCATAAACGGCAATGATTATACGGTGGATGTGCATGGCATTGAGGAGAACCTGGCCCGCCTGGAGGTGAACGGAACCCCTTACAATGTGGAACTTCACAGGCAGGTGAAAGCCTCTAAGACCCCAACCATTGTTCGTCCTGCCATCAAACAGCCGGTCAAACCGGATATCCATAAGAGGGAGGGCGGATCGGCCCATTCCATCCTGGCCCCCCTTCCCGGTACCATTTTGAAGCTGGAGGTGGGAAAGGGCGATATTGTGACGAAGGGACAACTGCTGCTGATCATGGAGGCGATGAAGATGGAGAACCGTGTACTGGCCGACCGGGCTGGTGTGGTGGAGAACATCAGGGTGCAGCAGGGCGATTCCGTGCTGCAGGGAGATATAATTATGGAGATTGTCTGATATGAAAAGAGCATTGACACTTACCGGCGTATTCCTGATCATCGTGCTGGCCAGGTGGGTGGCCTTTCCGGAGAGTGCTACAGGATTCTCAGAAGCACAATTATCCACTGTAGAACAGTCTGAATACCAGGTGGATGAGCTGCAGGAGATAGCGACAGAGGAGGATGCAGGTGAGGAGGGTATTCTGGAGCTGGCCGGAAAAGGGATTCGAAAATTTGTCAGGTTTTCCGGTTTCAGAAATGCCACCCCGGGTCACCTGATCATGATTGTGGTGGGGCTCTTTTTTATTTTCCTGGCCATCAAATACGATTACGAACCCCTGTTGCTGATTCCCATTGGCATCGGGATCATATTCGGGAACATCCCTTTCTTTCAGGGGGAAGGTGTGAATATGCAGATCGGCATCTACCAGGAGGGGAGTGTGCTCAACTACCTCTACTTCGGCGTGTTGAAAGGGGTCTATCCGCCCCTGATCTTCCTGGGCATCGGGGCAATGACCGACTTTTCAACGATGCTGTCCAACCCGAAACTCATCCTGCTGGGCGCCGCCGCCCAGATCGGCATCTTCCTGACC
>JAGLPR010000026.1 GCA_023137255.1 Bacteroidales bacterium
GCTTTGATGCCAGAAGTGGTGAACTACTATACAGGGAGACCTTGGATCCAACCAGTTTCATCGCTTGTCCGGTAGCTTCAGATGGTAAGATATACATGGTCGCGGAGGATGGTGACCTCTATGTAGCTGAAGCGGGACGGAAGTATAAATTGCTGAAAAAAATCCCCCTGGGTGAAGTATCACTGGTTACTCCCGGCATTTCGGAGGGAATGTTGATCATGCGGACCGCCGGCAGACTGATTGCAGTATCTGAATCTTGAATCGAATCACTATATTTGCTGCAGCCAGGATTCAAAAATGACAGGGAAGCACCTCTTACTAACCTTACGCAATTTTCGCAAGAATATTCTGTACGCTCTTTTCGTTATCGCGGGACTGGCTATTGGGATTACCACCTTTCTATCAACCTCTCAGTGGTCGGCCTGGCACCTGACCTTCGATCGGGATTTCCCAGAAAAGGAGCAGATTTACAGGTTGACTTTCGAAGAGAACCATGAAGGGTTTTATCGCCATACGGCCAGGATCCTGCACTGGAAGGCTCTTAACAGGATTCTTTTTACCGATATGGTTCCGGGAATTGAGAAAATGGGACGACTGGCCCCTTTCCGGAAGGCAGCTTTTATAATTGGAGAACGATCATTCTATGAATCTTATGCCTACGGCTGCGACCCTGCATTCCTGGAAATGTTCGGTCCGGAAGTGGTCTCCGGAGATCTTCATAACCTGCTGTCTGAACCATTTACCATGGTGCTTACTGAATCCATGGCCAGGAAGTTCTTCGGGGATCAGGACCCGGTGGGTCACGCTGTCGAATTGATCCACCAGCAGGAAATGGAGGCAGTTACCTACACAGTGGCCGCAGTGATCAGGGATTTTCCGGAAAACTCCCATTTCAGGATCTCGGCGCTCACCTCCTTTGAGGATCCCATTGAATACAAAGGTACTGCCTGGACTTATGTGAAGCTCGCCCCCCAGGCAGATCCTTTAAAGATGGAGGCAGATCTGCAACTCTTCATTCAAAACAATGTGGATGCCTCCTACGTGGAAGGCATTAAGCCCCGACTGCAGCCCATCACAGAATTGCACCTTAAATCACATAAAGCCAGGGAGATCCAGCCAAATGTTCGTTTCAGAACCGTGCTCATCGTAATGATAGCCGGGATGCTGGTCTTTGTACTGGCCTGGTTCAACTTCACACTGCTGGTATTCAGCCAGAACCAGCTGCATATTCAGAGGCTTGTAATACAGTGGCAGATGGGTGCCGGAAGAAAGGTATTCTTCAGGCAATTCCTGGCGGACAGTCTGGTGGTAGGAATCATCTCCTACCTGGTTGGAGTGTTGCTCACTCTACTTCTGGCCCCTTTGATTGAACAACAGGGCGGCACCTATATGTTCCAGGATCTGAAAGTGGTGTTCTTCTCCCTTGGATTGCTCCTTGCGCTGATTATCGTCAGTTCAGTGGTCACGTCATGGTTCTCCACCGGAAGGCTTTACAATCACCTTCAACGCCGCTATCTCTCCTCCAAGTCTGGTGCTCCACCCGACAACACCGGGAGAAACCTGTTTATCAGGGCCGTCATTGTCCTGGAATTTATCATCACTTTTGTCCTGGTATCCAATCTGCTGATTATTTACAGGCAGACTCATTTTGCCATGACACAGCAGGTGGGAGCTTCAACTCAGGAAGCGATACACCTGCACAGCCTTCACCGGGAAATTGTAGATGAATTTGAAATCTTCAAAACCCGGATGATGGAAAGCCTTCATGTAGCAAATGTAACTGGCAGCCTGGAAGAACCCACCGGACAGACCATGGATGCAAATACCTTTGAGATTGATGGTGTGGATGAGGGGGAAAAGCAGTTGTTTCTTTTCCCTGTGGAGCAGGAGTTCCTTCGCTTCTATAACCTTGAGATAATATACGGTTCCGATTTCCCGGTCCGTTACAAACCCCTTGACTCCATTGAGTACTTTGTTTTGAATGAAACTGCTGCCGGCATGCTCACCAACCATCCTGAGGATCTCATTGGAAAGGAGCTGACATTGCACTTCGGATATGAAGGATTTATCTGGCCAGGTCCGGTGACCGGAATTGTTAAAGATTTTCACCTGTCGGGACTCGATTACGAGATTTTGCCCATGGTAATTTTTCCCAAATATAGCTGGCTATGGTGTTTCTCCATTCTACCTGCCGGAAAGCCTGAGCCGGTCCTGGAACATTTACGAAGCGTATGGGACGAACTCTTCCCCTCCTACCCGCTTGAGTACCATTTTTCCACCACACTCATTGATCAACTCTATGAATCTGAACTGGTACAGATCAGGCTATTGCTTATTTTTAGTGTCCTTTCAATTCTCATTTCCGGCCTGGGCCTTTTTGCCCTTAGTGGATTCTTTATGCAGAAGAGAATCAAATCTGCAGCCTTGAAAAAGATTAACGGAGCCAGGCTCCACCAGATAATGCTTCCAGAATTGTTCTACTACTTCTGGCTGGCTGTACTCTCTTCAGCTTTATCGGTTCCGGTCTCACTTTTTCTAATGGAGAAATGGCTGCGTAATTTTAAATACAGGACCGATATTCCGTTCTGGATCTTTCTTGCCTGTACAGCCATATTGATACTATTTAGCTGGATTTCCGTATTTTATCATACCATTCGCCTGGCAAAAATCAACCCGGTGGAGTTTATCAAAGAACAATAGGATGGAAGAGAGCTTTCAATACCGTTCCGAAATACATGAAATTCCCAACATCAGGAAAGATCTGGGAGAGCTGGAGTCTGCTTGGAAGATATCCGAATCAAAGATGAGACAGATCAGGGTGATTGTGGAAGAACTATTCTCAAACATTGTACGGTTCGGTTATGAGGACGCCGAAGAACACGTGATTGAAGTCAGGATCTGCAGGAATGAAAACGTCATCGAAATAGAGATCATCGATGACGGAATTGCCTTTAATCCGTTGGAATATAGTGAAGACACTCACGGAGATCCGGCCCTGGTGGAATTGGGCGGCATGGGACTTACGCTGGTCCGGACCTTCTCCAGCAACATGTCTTACCAGCGCATAGGCGGTAAAAACCAGTTGAAAATTGAAAAAAAAATCTGAAGCAGGCAATCATCCTTGGAAAGTAATTTACTGTGAATAATCCGTTTTCCTGGTCAAATTGTGAAACTTCCACGCCAAATTGTGAAAAGAGAATACAACTATTAATTCAGGAATAGTTAAATTCGCCTTTTCTCTATTTACGAATAGCCCAATATTTCAAGTAATGATAAAAGAAACAACTTTCTCAAAATGGCAATTGTGGTCGCTTGTGATCCTTCGTATTGCCATTGGCTGGCATCTCCTTTATGAAGGAATTGTCAAATTACTGAATCCAAACTGGTCATCCCTGGGTTACCTGATGGATTCAAAAGGACTTTTTGAAGGACTGTTTCATGCAATGGCAGGAAATGCGACAGTATTAAATGTGATGGACTTTATAAATATGTGGGGACTTATCCTCATAGGCGCTGGTCTGATTGTGGGACTCTTTACTAGGGTTGCTGCAATTTCGGGGATCATCCTGCTTGCATTCTACTACCTCTCTCATCCGGCCATCATCGGAGTATCATATGCCATGCCCACCGAAGGAAGTTACCTGTGGGTGAATAAGAACCTGGTTGAGCTTCTTACATTATGGGTAGTGGTACTCTTTCCTACCTGGAAAAGCATTGGATTGGACCGATTTCTGTTCAACAAGAAATAGATTTGATGATATGAGCGATAAAGAAAAAAGTACTAGCGGAAACAAGATGAACCGTAGGGATGTGATCAAAGGACTGGCCACTGTACCCGTACTCGGTGCGATGGCTTATGGCACCTGGAGAAAGACAAGGCAGGACCATATCCGCAGTCACAAGTTGGCCAAAGAGCTCAATATGAGCGCCGAAGAAAAAGAATATACCTCTTTCAAACATGATGGAAACACCATCAGAATTGGAATCATCGGGTTTGGAATCAGGGGATCCCAACTGATGAAAGCTGCCGGTTTTGCCCCTCCTAAAACCGTCCAGGAGTGGAAAGACGATGCAGTAAAAGACTCCAGTAATAAAAGGTATTCCGATTTTCTCAAACAGGATGATCTGAATATCCAGGTAACCGGAATTTGCGACCTGTTCGATGTACATGCCGAAGGCGCACTGGCTGCAGCTGCCAACATTGATAAGGAAGGAACAGGCGGAAACATGGGAACAGCTGCCAAACGTTACCGGACCTACCAGGAGATGCTGGCTTCCGATGATATCGATGCTGTCATTATTGCCACACCTGACCACTGGCATGCACAAATGACCATCGATGCAGCTAAAGCAGGGAAGCATGTCTATGCAGAAAAAGGATTTACCCTGACCATGGATGAAACCTATGTTGTTCGAGATGCAGTGAAATCGAGTGGTATAGTTTACCAGCTGGGGCACCAGGGCCGGCAGACCGAGAGTTACATCAAGGCCAAAGAGGCCATTGACAAGAAGCTCATTGGAAAAATCAATCTGATTGAAGTCTGTACCAACCGCAACTCACCAAACGGGGCCTGGGTCTACGATATCCATCCCGATGCCAATGAACAAACGGTCGACTGGGCACAGTTTGAAGAACCCTGCGAGGTCAAACACCCATGGAGCCCGGAACGCTTTTTTCGCTGGAGATGCTGGTGGGATTATGGAACCGGCCTGTCGGGAGACCTTCTCACCCATGAATTTGATGCCATTAACCAGATCCTGGGCATGGGTATTCCCACCTCGGCATCTGCTTCGGGAGGCGTCTACTTTTATAAGGATAAGCAGAAGGGACATTATGTAAATGAAATCCGGGAAGTTCCGGATGTCTGGAACGCGGTGCTGGAATACCCGGACCTTGACTTCAGCCTGCTCTACAGTGCTTCGCTCGCAAGTAACCACAACAGGGGAAAGACGATCATGGGTCATGATGGTTCCATGGAACTGGGAAATTCTCTGACTGTGTATGCAGACAGACAGAGTACCAGGTATAAAGAGAAGATCGAGAGCGGACTGATCGATCCTGAACTTCCTATCTACACCTATATTCCAGGACGTAAGAACGTTGACTCCGTGGCCACCGCCACAGAGCAGTATTTTGCTGCCAGGGGGCTGCTATACACCTACCGGGGTGGACGCAGGGTGGATACCACCCACCTCCATATTGCGGAGTGGATCCAGTCCATCCGGGAAGGTACACAGCCCAGCTGTAACATCGACCAGGCCTTTGAAGAAGGGGTTGCTGCTGCCATGGGTATTAAGGCACAGACAGAGAACAGGACGATTTTCTGGGATAAGGATACAGAACAAATCGTATAAGTCGAAAGTCTTAAAGGGGAGGGTAAGAGATTACTCTTCTCTTTTTTTGTTGCTGTTGAGCATTCCCCTCTCATCAAGCTCCTGGAAAACATTCCAGAGGCCATGAATCTCCTTGTAAATGGCAAGCTCGGTGCAATTGAAATCACAAACCATTCTCTCCAGTAGAAAGGCCTGGAACTCCACCAGTTTGGGTCCTGACAGACTGGTAATATCTGAAAGATTATCCCCATTGATGATCCCGTCAAAGATTTTGTGCTTCTCCCGATTCTTCTCTAACCAGTAAACTTTACGGGCCGATTTTGCGTGTTTGTTAAAGTTATAGTAGAAGAAAGAGACAGGAGATGTTATCAGAAGGGCCGGACTTTTAATTGCCTTTTCATCCATCTCCAAGGGTACCTTTTCAGGATCTTGCTGAGGCAGCCCCATGGATTCCCCCATGGTTTGTTGGTTAGGCATCTCTATAAAAGCCTCTTTAAAATCGTCATAGGAGGAGCCCCACACAAAGACCCTTGCCTCCAGCAGGGGATATAACTTTTTTTTCAGGGTAATATATCCTTTCCGGGAAACAGATTCAGCTGCTACCAGGGTATCCCTGAAAGCGATGTTGAGGATTAGAAGGGTATCTGAAGCGTGGACCGGCAGACGAAAAATACCAAGGGTGTCGGTTACATCGCCCTGATGGCTATTGATATTGATTACATGGGTGGCGGGAACAGGAATAAACAGTTCATCATAGATGATGCCGGTAAGGTGAACTACCGTATCGCTTGTCTGTGCCTTCAGCAGAGGCTGAAAAAGGAGCAGGGCCGCAAGAGCCAGGAGTACGGTCCGGTGAGACATAGAACTAAAATTATCCAAATATTTTCGGAAAAACATGTTTTAACATAACTTAACCAATCATTTTGTGATAAATCGCAGCACATTGAACCAATTCAAAAAACAGGTGTTTACAGGAGATATAACCTGAACCATGACTAAAATCGTATTTCTCGACCAGGAGACCATAGGGAAAGTGGATAACATGAAACTTCTGTCCAATCTTGGAAATCTTGAAGTGTTCGAATCCACGGAACCTGACCAGGTGGTAGAAAGATGCAGGGAGAAGGAGATTGTGATCGTAAATAAGGTTCAGATGACCGAAGCAATCATGAAGCAGCTTCCCGAACTGAAACTGATCTGTGTAGCAGCCACCGGTATAAATAATGTGGACCTGAATTATGCCGGGAACAACGGGATTGAGGTAAAAAATGTGGCCGGTTATTCCACCGACTCTGTGGCGCAGCTCACCTTTACCATGCTGCTCTACCTGGTGAACAAACCGTACTATTATGATACCTATGTAAAGAGCGGAGCCTACTCAAGGAGCGGCTCATTTACACACCACAATCAGTCTTTCTGGGAGCTGAAGGGAAAGCGGATGGGGATCATTGGACTGGGAACCATCGGCAGGCAGGTGGCACGGATCGCCGAATCTTTTGGAATGGAGGTGATCTTTTACTCCACCACCGGGCGCAACAACCACATCAGTTACAAGCGGTTTGAACTGGATGACCTACTGAAGAGTTCCGATGTAGTATCAATCCACGCCCCGCTGAACAACCAGACAAGGAATTTGATTAGCTACGATAAAATGAAACTGATGAGGCCATGTGCCATCCTGCTTAATCTTGGCAGAGGGGGTATTGTCAATGAAAAAGAGCTGGCCAGGGCCCTGAATGAAAATGTTATCGGAGCAGCAGGCATCGACGTGATGGAACAGGAGCCCATCAACGCCGACAACCCCTTGCTCAGATTATTTGACAAAGAAAAAATCCTGATTACCCCTCATATGGCATGGGCCTCTAAAGAATCCAGGGAGCTTCTCCTGGAAAAGATAGCCCGCAATATTGAGGTCTACCTGAAGAACAGGTAATCATCCCTCCGTCACAGATTTACCAGCTTTGATAAGCAACTCTTTGGTAGTTTCATTTCCCTCCTCGTTAAACTCGTGCGATTTTGCGCTGACACCTTTGGCCAGCGGCATCGAACTGACTTAAAGTAGTGAGACTTTTAGTGGTAGCATGTGCCACATCCAAATCTGATCCTTCTCCACGGGCATTCACCCTGATGGCATGACAACCCAGTATCTCTGCAGCTTCCACCCACTGATAGTGTTTTTCTACGGCAAGCTTTCTTTTTTCCTCATCCTGCTCACCCAGGCTGCCGGCTGTGTCAATCATGATCAATACGTTTTTCACACCGATGTCCTCTGTGCGCTTAAGGAGTCCCTTGATATACTCCTTATCAGCGGAAGGGAAGAACTGATCTACATATTCAACTGCATGTATACCAAAAATATCCTTTGTATAAGCCGGGAAATCCAGGTTATCCAGGTCTCCTCCCCTTATTTTTCTATTTTAAAGTTCTTTGATCTTGATGTTCCTGAACCATACATGATTGCCATGGTCCTGCATGCCGATATAACCCTCATTTTGAAGGTTCGCCCAGTCAGGATTTATACCTGGAAATTTAGAACCTGCCACCAGTTCATTCCATTCCGGAGTACCATACTGAAACTCAACCACTTTTACTCCGTTTTGCATATGGATCACATGTCCATCCTTGATGATCACTTCAGCAGTGTTCCACTGCTCAGCACCCTTGGAGTTTTGTGGATCAGCAGGGATCAGGTCATACAGCGATCCGGACTTCCGGTTTCCGTTCTTTCCTAACTTCGCATCGGGATGTTTTTCATTATCCAGCACCTGCATCTCAGGTGCCGTTGCGTAGATGGCTCTGAATTTCTCATTTTCAGCGCCCAGGTAAAAGATGCCCGAGTTTCCTCCTTCTGAAATCTTCCAATCAATCTTGAAATGGAAGTTGGAAAACTTCTTATCAAAAATGATATCGCCACCGCTCCCGTCCGCCTCCGGGTTGAAGTGAAGGGTTCCATCTTCTATCACCCACCTGTCGGGAAATATCTCTTTCTTGTAACCGCGCCATCCGTCACTGCTGGTTCCGTCAAAAAGCAGTTCAAAACCCTTTCTCTTCTCCTTGTTGGTTAACTTGTTATGTGTATCCAATCCATTGCTGCACGACATCATCAGCAAGCCTGCCATTAATAAAAATGGAATTTTCTTGGTCATCATATTGCAGTATTTTTTAAGTGAGAATCAATAAAATCAAAGTAGTCTTAAAATTGTGAAAACTATTTTGATTTAGCAAGTTGAATCGTATTGCTATTTATTGTAATTTACTACAGCTTAACTATCTCAGACAATGGATGTCGGGGCACATAGTTTCGATGCGGATTATTTTATGTATGATCTGATAAAACTGCAGGAGCAGCTGTACTATTATGCCCTGCAGCTTACCGAGGACCGGGAGGATGCTCTGGACCTCGTACAGGAAACGAGTTTCAAAGCACTGAAGAACCGCAACCGGCTTCACAACAACGACCACATAAGGGCCTGGCTCTATACCATTCTTAAAAACACCTATATCAACTACCTGCGAAGCAGTCACTTCAGGCAGCTAATCCACGATACGGACGAATTGTATAACCATTCCGCAAAATCGGGAGATGGTTCTGATGCTTTGCCCGACGAAATTTTGATGAATAAAGAGCTTCATGAAATCATCAGGCTGCTGCCCGGTGCCTATGCAAAACCGATATTGCTGTTCCTGGCAGGTTACTCTTATAAAGAGATAGCTCAACAAATGAACATTCCCATTGGAACAGTTAAAAGCCGGATCCACCTGGGGAAGAAGCAGATCCGAAGAGCCTACACAGCCTGATCAGGTCAGATCGCATGCATCTGCCGGCATCCAGTGTTTATCTTTTCCCTCCCACTTCACATTGCAGCCGATGGGATTGGTAAGTGGTACCGATACGGGCCTGCCGGAAGTAACTTCTTCCAGGGCTCTCTCCAGGTCATTCAGACTGATCCTGGACGAATCCCGTGGCTGATCTACCCCCCTTCCGGTGTAGACCAGCTTTCTCTCTTTATCAAAGAGATAGAAATGGGGTGTACGCAACGCACCATAGGCCTGTGCCACCTGCTGGCTCTCATCATAGAGGTAGAGCCATGGAAACCGATGTTCCTCCATGCGTTTTACCATATGGGGGAAATCGTCGTCCCGATAAGTCCCGGCACTGTTGGAGTTTATGCCTATGAACTTAACACCTGCAGCAGCAAATTTTTCTGCAGAGGATCGGGTAACTTCATCTGAATTAATCACATACGGGCAGTGATTGCATGTGAAAAACACCACCAGGTACTCCTCCTGGAAATTGGAAATAGAATAGTTATTGCCGTCTGTGGCCGGAAGAGTAAATCCCGGGGCAGAATCGCCGATCTGTAAGGTGAATGGCATAAGGAAAATGTTAGTATGTTAGTATGTTAGAATGAATACAACTGAAGCGCAAAATTGTTTATCTGAGATCCCGGCTAATGAAACAAAACCCAACTACGAAATGTTTAATGGATGTGAGAACTGCTTTTATCATAGTGATTTTTCTGCTTGTCAGCTACACCGGAGCAAGCGGACAGCCCATTCAGCTTATTGATGGTGACGGAATTGCAGTCCTGAGCAGTCTCTCCAACGACACCACCTATATATTGAACTTCTGGGCCACCTGGTGTTCGCCCTGTGTAGAAGAAATTGCTATTTTTGAAAAGATTCACCGCGATAAAATGAATCCGAAAGTAAAAGTGATCCTGGTCTCACTTGATTTCATCAACCAGGTTGATAGTCGTGTGATTCCTTTCCTTGAGAAAAAAGGGATCAGCGCAGAGGTAAGGATCATGACCGATACCGATTACAATGCCTGGATCGACCAGGTCGATCCATCATGGACAGGGGCCATCCCTGCTACCCTGATCTATAACAGAGATCGCAGAGTGTTCCTGGAGAAGGAACTATCATACAATGAATTGGTTAAACAGATACATCAAATACAGCATTAATATGAAAAAAGTATTTCTGACATCCGTCCTGTCAATACTCGCACTGGTCCTGGTTCATGGAGGTCTCAAACCGGGAGATAAAGCTATCCCCTTTTCACTGAAAAATGTGGATGGGAAGACCGTTTCCCTGTCCGATTACAGCTCCCAGAAAGGGGTGATTGTAATCTTTACCTGCAACCCCTGTCCTTTTGCCAAAGCGTATGAACAGCGCATTATTCAGCTTCACAACAAGTATGCCGGCATGGGCTTTCCTGTGGTCGCTCTCAATCCCAATAATCCGGCGATCTCACCTGATGACAGTTACGACAATATGAAATCGAGGGCCAAAGAAAAAGGCTATCCTTTTCCATACCTGAAGGATAACCAGAATATTTATAAGGCGTATGGTGCCACAAGAACTCCCCATATATACCTTCTTGAGAAGAGCGGAAACAACTTCAAGGTGGCCTATATAGGTGCCATCGACGACAATGCGATGGAAGCCGGAGCTGTTTCAAAGAGGTACCTGGAAAGCGCTATCAAGGCTGTAATTGAGGGCAACAAACCAAGTCCGGCAACCACCAAAGCCATTGGGTGCACCATTAAATAGCAGGATGCCTGATTTCTTTTGACCATGTTTAAGAGAAGGAGTTTGAAAGGATTGCCTGTTAAATAATTGATTTCCCGTGAAAAGATAGCATATTTGCAAATTCAAAGATAAAAAGTTGCGGATTATGCATCTCAACATTATGGAAATCCTGGCAGCATATATGGTGCTGTTTGCTATTATTGATATCCTGGGATCTATACCTATTATTCTGGATATCAAAGCAAAAACCGGAGCATTATTTCCCGGTAAAACCACCCTGGTAGCTTTCGGAATCATGCTTCTCTTTTTGTTTATCGGAGAACCGTTGCTCGGACTCTTTGGAGTGGATATCTCCTCCTTTGCCATTGCAGGTTCGATCATACTTTTGTTGATGGGTCTGGAGATGGTGCTTGGTGTTCAGCTCTTCAAACACGAATCGGAAGGAGGAGGCGGTGCCATTGTTCCAATTGCCTTCCCGCTGATTGCCGGAGCAGGATCCATTACCACTCTTTTGTCCCTAAGGGCTGAGTATCAAACCATAAATATTTTAGTGGCACTTTCATTAAATATGATAATTGTCTATCTTGTGCTCAGGCTCACAACCTTTTTTGAACGAATACTCGGACCCAATGGATTACACATTCTGAGAAAGTTCTTCGGAATTATCCTGTTAGCTATTGCCATCCGTTTATTCTTATCAAATACAGGAATTGAGATACCTAAATGATTGTAGATGAGAGGAATAATTATAGTAGCGGCGTTATTGATCCTGGCAGGATGTACCAATGATGATCTCACATGGATCTCCATAAAAAATAACACACCTACCCCCATTTATGTGCTTCCGTATTCATCGGATTTCACAAATGGAGAGTGGATCCAACCAGGTGTCTTTGACGATTTTTACTCCATAAATTGTGATTGTCTTGATGGATTCTCCTATTTTTCTTTCTATTATGACAGTTTGATAGTCTATCTCAAGGATCATGAGGACGATCCCATCAAATTTTACAAAGACGGCACCACGATCAACTATGATCCCAAACTCAATCCGTTTACCAATAAGGATGTGTGGGAGACACACGACTTTGAACGGCACGTTTCCGGTTCAGGTTTTAATACCCTGGAAGAGAAGCACATTTTTGAACACTACTTCACCATTGATGCTTCCTGTATTAAATCGATCAATGTAACCAGCGAATCAGATCCTGTTCCTTAATACATCCGCCATCTGATCAGAGGTGAGCGTAACAGGGTGGGATTTGTGCGAAGTATGTCCCACCACCTTTTGAATCCCTTCTTCATTCATTCCAAATGCCGATAACAGGGGAATCTCCAACAGGCTGGTAAAATGTATCAGTTTCTCCTTGAATGCCTGAAGATACTCCTGGTCCTGTTTGTACTTAAAATCGGCAAATACTTTACTGACAATCAATAATTTTTGAATGGCCGGGTGGTCTGGCTGATCCTTGAGGTTATCGATGGTCCGGGCAAAGACCGGGGCCATAAGAGAACCACAGGCTACTCCATGTGGAATGTGGTAGAATCCTCCAAGGGGTGATGAGAAACCATGCACAAGTCCAAGTCCGGCATGAGCCAGGGTGATCCCCGAAAACATGGCCGCGAGTGCCATTCCTGAGCGGGCCTCAATGTTTTGCTCACCTTCCAGAAAAGCCCTGAGCAGGTACTTCTTGATCTGCTTCAGTCCCTGAAGTGCAAGTGCATCAGTCATGGGATTGGACTGACTGGAGACATAAGACTCCAGAAGCTGTGTAAAGGCATCCATTCCTGAAGCAGCAGTGAGTTTGGCCGGACAGGAGAGCATCATTTCCGGATCAATGATGGCCAGTTCAGGGATGAAATTATTGTGACGAAGAGATCTTTTAAAACCGTGTTCGCCCACCTCCGAGATCACTGCATTTTTTGTCATTTCGCTTCCTGTACCTGAGGTGGTCGGCATGGCAATGAATGGAATCTTATCTCCGGGGTGCTTCTTCTCTCCCACTCCTTCCAGGTAATCCCTGAT
>JAGLPR010000260.1 GCA_023137255.1 Bacteroidales bacterium
ACCATCTTTGTCAACTAATGGGAATGTTCCCGTGGTAGGATTTACTCCGTAAATGGTATCGACAGGAGAATTAATACAGTATTCAGAGTCCAATCCAATAACATCTTGATTTTGAGAAAAAGCATTGTTAGATAAAAGTACTATCAGAAAGACCAATTGAATAATCAAGCTATATTTCACTTCTCTACTCATAATGAATATATCAATAGTGTCCGCTTAGAATTATTGACATAAACAAAACTCTTCTTGAGATTGGAGTTAATCAAATACATCATTAATAGGAGTTGAGGTCACTGTTTAAATATCTGAGATAATGTCAAATAATGCATAACAAATTGGATTTCTCAGTATTATTGGGCACGGTCAGACACATCAGCATAATTTTACGTTTCCTTCTTATACTGTCCAGCGGCAAAAAAGTTACCAATTATTTCCACCACACCAATTCATGTCAAAAGTACTGCAGGCCTGAGGAAGAAGAGACAGCGCCTTGCTTGAATAATGAAATTGAACACTCGTTTTATGCGGTATTAATAATACTTGAGATATCTGGTAGTTACATCAAAAAAGAAGACTCAGAGAAAAATTTGGGTATGTCCAAATTGCCATCCGGATGCTGAATAACAACAACAAGAATGAACCGAATAACGCCATGGATGGTTATCTTTGATTTTCTGACCTAAAAAACCCAACCCTATGAACAAGATTACAGTTATTGGAGCCGGCAATGTGGGAGCCACATGTGCCAATGTGATTGCCCATAAGGACCTGGCAAATGAAGTGGTCCTTCTCGATGTGAAAGAGGGGCTCGCCGAAGGGAAAGCGCTGGATATCTGGCAAACTTCCTCCATTAATCATTTCAATACAAGGGTTACCGGATCCACCAATGATTACCTGAAGACCAAGGGTTCCGGGATCATTGTAATTACTTCCGGAATACCCCGTAAGCCGGGAATGTCGCGTGACGACCTGATCAAAACCAATGCAAATATTGTGAAGGAGGTCACCGAAAAAGCGATTAAATATTCCCCGGATGCCATCATTATTGTGGTATCCAATCCACTGGATGTGATGACCTACGCAGCATACCTGGCAGCCAACAAAGATCCCCATAAGGTATTTGGAATGGCAGGAATCCTGGATACGGGTCGCTACAAGGCCTTTCTTGCCAGTGCACTGGAGGTGTCGCCTTACGACATTCATGCCATGCTGATGGGAGGACATGGCGATACCATGGTACCACTTCCCCGGTATACTTCGGTAAGCGGGATCCCGGTTACGGAATTGCTTGGCAAAGATGTGATTGATAAGATTGTGGATCGGACCCGTAAGGGAGGAGGCGAACTGGTCAGCCTGATGGGCACCTCTGCCTGGTATGCTCCCGGTGCAGCCGTGACCCAGATGGTGGAAGCCATTGTGGACGATCAAAAGCGGATATTCCCGGTCTGTGCCTACCTGGATGGGGAATATGGACATAAGAAAATCTACCTGGGAGTACCGGTAATACTGGGTAAGCACGGTGTGGAGCAGATCATTGAGATCAGTCTGAATACCGAAGAGAAGAAGTTACTTACCAGCTCGGTCGAAAGTGTTAAAAAAGTAATGAAAGTGCTGGACGACATGAAGCTTTTCGAAGATTAGGCTTAATTATCACGTTGTCAAAGTAATAAGATTGCAGAAATGCGTGATTGGCCCCTGGGCCGGTTGCGCATTTTTTTGGCCGGGAGCCTCCAAAGTGCGAAAAAATAGTGCTATATTTGCGGCCTATTCAAAAAAGACAATCAAGTAACTATTAATAAACAAGTTAAAAATGCAAAATAAAGGTGCTATCAGGTTCTTTACGATTGTTCTGGCGCTAGTTAGTGTGTACCAGCTTCTGTTTACAGTATTTGCGCAGAAGGTTGAGCGCGATGCCAGGAACTTTGCCAATGGCGATGTTCGCATCGAACGATCCTACCTGGATTCCATGAAAGGTGAGGTGGTATATAATATGTTGTTTAAGAAATATACCTACCTGGAGTGTAAAGAGAGGGAAGTAAATTTGGGTCTTGACCTGAAAGGTGGAATGAATGTGATCCTCGAGATCGCAGTGGAAGATATCATTCGCTCATTGGCTGCTTCACAGTTTCATACCGACCCGGTATTTACCGAAACTATGGCGCTTGCCCGTCAGAAGAAGAGCAACAGCCAGAGTGATTTTGTAAATCTGTTTGCTGAAGCATTTGAAGAACTGAATCCTGGTGCCCAGCTGGCACAATTCTTTATGACCCCCGAAACACGCGGGGAGATCGACTTTAACACCACCAATGGAGATGTGGTTACTTACCTAAAGGCTGAGGCCGATGATGCCATTGACAATTCATACAATGTACTGAGAAACAGAATTGACCGTTTTGGTGTGGTTCAGCTGAATATCCAGAAACTGGAGCGCCAGGGAAGGATCCTGGTGGAACTTCCCGGGGTGAAGGAGCCGGAAAGGGTAGCTAAGCTGCTGACCGGAACCGCCAACCTGGAGTTCTGGACCACCTACCAGGCTGCAGAGGTGTGGAATTACATGGACCAGGCCAACCGGACACTTGCCAACATTCTGGCCGCTGAAGACGGAACGGCTACTGTTGAAGAGACAGAAGCTCCCGAGGGAGAAGTTGAAGAACCCGAAGGTGAAGATCTCCTGGCTCAGGACGACCTGCTGGCTCAGGACGACCTGCTGCTCGATACCAGCGGACTGGATCTGCTGATCGACCTCGATTCCACCTCAATGCTGGATGACCAGGAAGCTCAGTTTTACCGTGAGAACCCGCTGATTGCTGTACTGACTCCCTACCTGGATAATCAGCGTCAGTTTATCCCCGGTTCCACAGTTGGTGTGGTACTGCTTAAAGATACTGCCAAGGTAAATGCCTACCTGGCCATCCCACAGATCAGGCATCTGTTTCCAACGGATATGAAATTTTCATGGCACTTCCAACCCCAGGGAGAAGAACAACAGTTTATCAGGCTACATGCCCTGAAGGCCACACGGAACAACCAGCCGGCCATGGAAGGTAAGTATGTAACCGATGCCAGGGTGGGTACCGATCCCTATACCGGTGAGTTTAATGTAAGCATGAACATGAATGCGGAAGGGGCCAAGAGGTGGGCCAACCTGACCCGTGAGAATGTAAACCAGGCCATCGCCATTGTGATGGACGGACTGGTTTATTCGGCTCCCAATGTGAGCGAAGAGATTAAGGGAGGAAGTTCCTCTATCTCCGGTGATTTTTCACAGGCCGATGCCGATGACCTGGCCAACATCCTGAAATCGGGTAAAATGCCAGCACGTGCACGCATCGAATCCAGCGAAGTAATTGGTCCCTCACTGGGTGCCAAATCAGTACAGGACGGTCTGAACTCATTTATGATCGCTTTTGTGGTGGTGCTTGCCTACATGATTTTCTACTACAGCCGCAGAGCGGGTATGGTGGCAGACATAGCACTGCTGGCCAACATGTTCTTCCTGATCGGAGTACTTGCCTCGCTGCAGGCGGTTCTTACACTACCCGGTATTGCCGGTATTGTTCTAACCATCGGTATGTCGGTGGATGCAAACGTGCTGATTTACGAACGGATCCGTGAAGAACTGGCAGCAGGTAAGAACCTGAAAACGGCCATCAAGGATGGTTACGCTAACGCATACTCTGCGATTTTTGATGCGCAGATTACTACCTTCCTGACGGGTTTGATCCTGTTCTTCTTTGGGACCGGACCTATCAAAGGTTTTGCCACCACCCTGGTTATAGGTATTCTGACCTCCCTTTTCAGTGCCATCATCCTGACCAGACTCATGTATGAGCGCATGCTTACCAAGAGCGGTAAAATCACCTTTGATACAAAAATCACCAGAAATGCCTTTAGAAATGCCAAAGTCGATTTTCTTGGCAAACGCAAGGTATTCTATATTATCTCCAGTCTGATCATAGTGGGAGGTATTGCATCATTGGCCACCAGGGGACTAAACCTGGGTGTGGATTTCTCCGGTGGACGCAACTACGTGATCGCATTTAACCATGAGGTAGAAACAGAAGAAGTACAGGATCACCTGACAGCAGCTTTTGGGGAAGCACCCACAGTGATTACCTATGGAAACAAAAGTACGGTGAGGGTAAGCACAAAATATCTGATTGATGACGATCGTCCCGAGGTGGATTCCCTCATCAAGGCACAGATGTTTGAAGGTCTTCAGCCATATATTGAGGGTGAAGTCGCCCTGGATGATTTTATAAACGGACAGGATTATATCATTAGTTCACACAAGGTAGGTCCTACCATTGCAGATGATATCAAGCGCACTGCTGTGATTGTAATCTTTGCCTCTCTGCTGATTATCTTCCTCTATATACTGGCCCGGTTCCGCAACTGGCAGTTTGG
>JAGLPR010000261.1 GCA_023137255.1 Bacteroidales bacterium
GAAAACCGATGAATATTACCCCCTCAGTGGCCTCCGACGGAAACATGGATGTGGTTGCATTATCGCCCGACGGAAAAAGGATGCTGCTGGCTGTTACCGATGAATTTACCAGCAACATTTATGAGTCTGTGTACGAGAACAGGCGCTGGAATCCAGCCATATCACTGGGGAAACCGATCAACTCCAAGTATTATGAGGCACATGCAGCCTATTCGCCCGATGGTAAATCGATCTACTTCTCCAGCAACCGGAAAGAGTCCCTGGGCGGCATGGATATTTTCCGAAGCGACCTGAATGACGACGGTTCCTGGAGTGAGCCGGTGAACCTGGGAGCCGGAGTCAACACAATCCTGAACGAAGACTCACCCTATCTGAGTCCTGATGGGAATAAACTCTATTTCAGCTCCCAGGGACACAGTACCATAGGTGGTTTCGATGTATTCTATACCGAAATGATGGTAGATGGCAGCTGGCACGATGTTCCTGTCAACCTGGGCTACCCGCTGAACACATCTGATGACGATTTGGGCATCTCGCCCATTGGAGTTGAGGAGGAAACAACCTCCTTCATATTTGCACAGGCCAAGATCCCGGGATTTGATCTCTTTAAGTTTGAAATGATCGACCGCAACGGCACTCCGGTTCCTGTGACCCTTGA
This sequence comes from Bacteroidales bacterium, assembly GCA_023137255.1. GTDB lineage: Bacteria > Bacteroidota > Bacteroidia > Bacteroidales. Next base: position 659 of record JAGLPR010000261.1, read on the forward strand.
AGAGCAAGAGGAACCCGAAGAGGTGGAAGTTGTGGCTGAAGAGCCCCCCGTTGTTGTGCCGGATAAGCCTGCTCCACCCAGAGAGTATTACCTGAGGCCCATCTATTTCGATTTTGAAAGTTACGAACTGAAAAAGGATAGAATTGAGAAACTCGATCAACTAACCTTCATCATGGAAGAGTTCCCTTCGCTTGAGATAGAGATCACCGGACACACCGATGCCAAGGGTACTTTTGAATACAACCAGCGGCTCTCGCTCAATCGGGCAAAGTCTGTATACAAATACCTGATTCTAAACGATATACCCAAAGAGCGCTTGAAGGTAACAGGCATGAGCGAAAGTGTACATGTGGCCCGTAACCGGACCAAAGACAACAGGGATGCTCCGGAGGGGAGGATGCTCAACCGCAGGGTCGAATTCAGGGTTGGCGTTACAGAAGGTTTGATTATCGAAATGGAGAAGGTCCGGGTTCCCGACCACCTGAGACTGGATGATTGAACACATAAGCCTTAGTTTTATGAAGAGACTCCTGTCTTTGTCTATACTGTTCTGCCTGGTTCTCCTGCCGGTCTACGCCCAGCAGGTAAATGCAGAAACCAATTTCTATGATGCGCTCTATTTCTATGAGGACGAAGAGGATTTTGAGGAGGCCCAGTACCTGTTCAGAGAGGTCCTGAAGAGAGAACCCCACAACGCCAATGCCAAGTATCTGCTGGGCATGTGTTACAACAAAATCGAGGGGCAGGAACACAAAGGGATTCCCTTTCTTAAACAGGCTACCCAGAGTATCAGCCTGAAGTATAAGGCCAAGCGATATACAGAAAAAAGGGCTCCGCACCACACCTGGTTCTACCTGGCAGAAGCGTACCGGTTGACAAATCAGCCGGATGAAGCGCTGGATGCATTGAATAAGTTTCGTGGACTCAAAAACTTTGAAAAAAAATACAATGCACGCATCACTGAAGAGGCGGTTCTCGCTATAGAGAGGGCCAAGATCATCAAAGATGCCGCAATCAAAATTCGCGGTCTCTACTTCAACGAACCGATCAACAGCACCAATGACGACTACAACGGAGTGATTTCGGGCAACGGCAA